>NZ_CP073747.1:3315000-3501651 GCF_024398015.1 Kordiimonas sp. SCSIO 12610 | reverse complement strand
CGGTTACAAGCGCTCCCTAAATCCAATTTTGTTGCCCCAACTATTTCGGTTTCCGTTCCATGTGACCGGTTTATGGTACCGACACACTCAGTTTCAAACCGCAATAGTTCATACCTGTTCAGGTTCTATTAAAAGAACCAGAATCATATTCATACATTGTCAAAAATCGATAGAATTTCTGTGTTTGTTAGCTGTCAAACCAGAAATTAAAACGAACAGCTCCCACGAAGGGCAGGCTGGTTGCTCGCAGTTTCTATCGCCATGAATTGAAGATACATATCATCAAAAAAGCCAGCAACAGATTCCGTTAGTCAATAGCAAACTTTTATCATTTTGTATGGGGTCGGATTTGATTCAACACAAGATATAGTGCTTTGGAGTAGTGCCTTGAAATGTGTATTCTCTTTGTTCTCAGGGGGCGTGAATTGAGAATCGAAAAAAGCCGCACAGAATCTGTACGGCTTTTCAAAAAGTACTTTTGCTAGCGAATCGGATTAAGCTAGTGCTTTTACCCGAGCAGCTAAACGAGATACTTTGCGTGACGCTGTTTTCTTGTGAAGAACACCTTTTGTTGCACCGCGCATGATCTCTGGCTGTGCGTTTTTAAGTGCTTCTGCAGCAACTGCTTTGTCGCCACCTTCAATCGCTTCTTCAACTTTACGAATAAACGTACGGATGCGGCTGATGCGTGACTTGTTGATAGCAGCGCGACGCTCGTTGCGACGGATACGTTTTTTGGCTTGAAGTGTATTTGCCATTTTTATTTACCTTCTTAACCTTGGTTGATAGCCAGTTTCCTTACTGGCAACTGACCGAGGTTTTAAAATCTGTTTGTTACGATGCGCGGCACATTCGCGCAAATCTGTAATTCGAGGTCGCGTTCCTATACTAGTTACGCGCTTTCGTCAACTCCTTAAGTTTTCACGATAAGTCTTGTAGTTGATATCAGCTTATCGGTTCTTAAATTGGGGCTGTCGTTTTTCAATAAAAGCGTTCATGCCTTCTTTTTGATCTTCTGTTGCAAAAAGCGAATGGAAAACACGACGCTCGAACAATAAACCCTCGGTTAGTGTGGTTTCAAGCGCGCGATTGGTTGCTTCTTTTGCAAGAGCGACTGACGGACGAGAGAGTTCTGCAATGGATTTTGCAATATCTGTTACAGTATCCAAAAGATCATCTGTTGGCACAACTCGGCTAACCAGTCCTGATCTTTCTGCCTCTGCAGCATCCATCATGCGACCCGTCAACATCATGTCCATAGCTTTGGATTTACCGATCAACCGAGTGAGTCGCTGGGTACCACCAATCCCGGGGATAACGCCCAGTTTGATTTCCGGTTGGCCAAATTTAGCGTTTTCTGCTGCAATGATGAAATCGCAGCACATCGCAAGCTCGCACCCACCGCCTAGCGCATATCCTGAAACGCCAGCGATAATAGGTTTGCGAATACTGGCGAAGACAGAATTTGTTTCACCGAACATGTCATCCATGAGAACGCTGGCAAAATCCTTTTCAGCCATTTCTTTAATATCTGCACCAGCTGCAAAGGCTTTTTCACTGCCCGTGATGACAATAGCACCTGTATCTGGATCATTTTCCAGTGATAGTAGTGCCTCTTTCACTTCGCTGAGTAATTGACTGTTGAGAGCGTTTAACGCTTCTGCCCTGTTCAGGGTAATAATACCAATACCATCTTGTTTATCGAGCAAGATTGTTTGAAAAGTCATATCTAGACCTAAATGTAGTTAATCCATTTATCCGGATTCCTACTGTGCTTGAGCGAATTTGAAAAGCTTTTTATCAAAACGCTCACGGTATTGGTGAATTCCCTCGAGTTTTTGATATGATTATTCTTTGTTAGGTTCCACACGAATATTAATGAGCGTTTTCTTTTCAGTGGATTTTTTTGTGTCTAAAATTAAGCGATGCTGATCACGCGTACATAATAATTTTATGTTGGATTGAGTACAATTCCATCCGAGAGCAATCAGGTTCACACTATAGCGTTTTATGGCCTCAGCCTCGTCATAGTCTGATATCATGATTGTTTCTGCGATCGTCCCTGAGGGGGTATCAAAAACGAATCGTCCTTCAGGGTGTATTTCAACCATTCCTTCCAAAATAGGTACGTCAGGAAAGCCTTCTAAAAATGTTTCCTGAGGCAAGATGAGTGAGCTCAGGAAAAAAAACGAATAGCGTAACTTACTCATCAACACTCTCTTGTGGTTGTGGATTGGCGTTTAAAATTTAATTTAATCAAACGGTTAATGCTATCCAGAGGGTAGCAATATGATTACGAATGGATAGTATGATATTTCGTGGCTATTTCAAAGGTTACTTTATTCATTTGACTTTTTCTGTCACAAGCACCATATCAAATCATGACAAAAATGGTCATAATTAAGATTTTCCAGGAAAACCTCTGTTATGATTATGTTTTAAAAGGCATTTGTTGATGATTCGACTTACAAATCTTGCAGATTATGCAGTGGTCTTGATGTGTGAAATGGCTCGTGCTGATGCAAAAGTCAATGCGCAGAGTTTGTCTGATATCACAAGAGTTCCAAATACCACGGTAGCAAAAATTCTTAATCTACTGACAAGGTCGGGGCTTTTGATCTCTCACAGAGGCTTGAAGGGTGGATTTGCTCTTGCAAAGGACGCAAAATTGATCTCTGTCGCCGATATTATAGAGGCGATTGATGGTCCAATTGCCATGACCCATTGTTCCGAAGAACAAAATTCTGACTGTTCATTTGATGAGATATGCGTTATGCGGCCGCATTGGCAATCGATTAATGGTGCGGTACGTAATGCGCTCGCAGGTGTGAAGCTGAGTGAATTGATTATCACTCCTCACAATATAAATTTCCTGAATGATCAACAGATCACTGAGACAAGTACAGGTTAACATAAATAAAGATAAGGAGCCGCCATCATGGCAGGAACCGCTGAAGCCCGGCAGCAAGTTGAAGATGCAACCGGCGAATACAAATATGGCTTCGTAACTGATGTCGATATGGACATGGCCCCAAAAGGGCTCAGTGAAGATGTGATTCGGTTCATTTCTGCCAAGAAAAATGAGCCTAAATGGCTGTTGAACTGGCGACTAAAGGCATATCATCAGTGGCTTAAGATGGAAGAACCGGATTGGGCGAAAGTCAACTATCCAAAGATCGATTACAACGATATTTATTATTATGCTGCACCTAAAACACAGGATAAGCCTAAAAGCCTTGATGAAGTAGACCCAGAGTTACTGCGGACTTACGAAAAGCTTGGTATTCCTCTTGAAGAACAGAAAGTTCTCGCGGGT
The DNA here is from genome assembly GCF_024398015.1 of Kordiimonas sp. SCSIO 12610. Taxonomy (GTDB): domain Bacteria; phylum Pseudomonadota; class Alphaproteobacteria; order Sphingomonadales; family Kordiimonadaceae; genus CANLMI01. The sequence goes on along the minus strand of NZ_CP073747.1, from coordinate 3,498,335 downwards.
GTTGAGGGTGCTCGCAAGGTTGCGGTTGATGCAGTGTTTGATTCTGTGTCTGTTGCGACGACATTCCGTGATGAATTGAAAAAAGCAGGTGTGATTTTCATGTCAATCTCGGAAGCCGTGCATGAATATCCTGAGCTTGTCCAAAAATACCTCGCGACAGTTGTACCTGTTCGTGACAATTATTTTGCAGCACTAAATTGCGCAGTGTTCACTGACGGCACGTTTGTATACATCCCTAAGGGGGTACGCTGCCCGATGGAGCTCTCAACATATTTCCGTATTAATACAGAAAACACCGGGCAATTTGAACGTACACTTATCATTGCGGATGAAGGGTCTTATGTATCCTATCTCGAAGGCTGTACGGCACCTATGCGTGATGAAAATCAACTACATGCGGCGGTTGTGGAACTTGTCGCGCTTGATGACGCTGAGATCAAGTATTCAACGGTGCAAAACTGGTACCCTGGAGATAAAGATGGCAAGGGTGGAATATATAATTTTGTAACCAAACGTGCACTTTGCAAAGGTAAAAACTCGAAAGTGTCGTGGACACAGGTTGAAACAGGATCTGCGGTTACCTGGAAATACCCGAGCTGTGTGCTCGCCGGTGAAAATTCAGTTGGTGAATTCTATTCAGTTGCTGTGACAAACAATTACCAACAAGCAGATACTGGTACGAAAATGATACATCAGGGGGCAGGGTCTCGCTCCACGATTATTTCCAAGGGAATTTCTGCGGGTAAATCTGAAAATACATATCGTGGACTTGTGAAGGTACTTGCTGGTGCGGAGGGGGTTCGCAATTACACCCAGTGTGATTCGCTGCTGGTCTCCAGTGAATGCGGCGCCCATACCGTTCCATATATTGAAGTCAAAAACCCGTCTGCGCAAATCGAGCATGAAGCGACTACCTCCAAAATCTCCGAGGATCAGTTGTTTTATTGTCGTTCACGCGGATTGGATGAAGAAGAAGCCGTAGCAATGATTGTAAATGGTTTCTGTAAAGAAGTAATGCAACATTTACCGATGGAATTTGCTGTTGAAGCTCAGAAGCTACTGGGTATCAGCCTTGAAGGTAGTGTTGGCTAAACGGATTATGACAATGATTAAAATCGATAACTTACATGTACAGGTTGGCTCAACCGAGATTATCAAAGGCCTCAATCTTGAAATCAAGGCTGGTGAAGTTCATGCAATTATGGGCCCTAATGGCGCCGGTAAATCAACGCTTGCTAGCACAATTGCAGGCCGGGAAGATTATGAGGTGACCGCGGGTTCAATTTCCTTCCACGGTAAAGATTTGCTTGAGCTTGAAAGCCATGAGCGAGCAGGCGAAGGTGTTTTCCTTGGTTTCCAGTATCCAGTAGAAATTCCCGGCGTTTCGAACCTGAATTTCCTGCGGACTGCGCTTAATGGCATCAGGAAATATAAAGGCGAAGAAGAAATGTCTGCGGGTGAGTTTATGAAGCTTGTCCGGGCGAAGGCGTCCGACCTTAAGATGGATGTTGATATGCTTAAGCGTTTTGTGAACGTTGGGTTCTCAGGCGGTGAAAAAAAACGAAACGAAATGGTTCAGATGGCTGTTTTGGACCCCAAGTTTGCGGTTCTTGATGAAACGGATTCAGGTCTTGATATTGATGCACTGAGAATTGTTTCAGATGGTATTAATGCGCAGCGCCGAGATGACACAGCTATTCTTTTAATTACCCATTATCAACGCCTCTTGGATTATGTGCAGCCAGATGTGGTTCATGTGCTTGCTGATGGTCAGATCGTGAAATCTGGTGGCAAAGAACTCGCACTAGAACTTGAAGAAAAAGGCTACGCCGACGTTGCCTGAATGAGGTAACTGGAGCGAGGAAAATAAGATGCAGACAGCATTATTTGAAAACTATGAAAAACAAGTTTGGGAACTTTCGGGTATTGTTCCTGGCTCTGAAGGTGTGCGGATGCGGGCCCTCAAACAGGCCCAGAAACTTGGTTTGCCGACAAAGCGTGATGAAGAATGGCGCTACAGCGATATCAAGTTCATGCAGGATACAGCATTCCATGTTGCGTCTAAGATAAATGCGGTTGAGATCGACACGGCTCCTTTGTGTGACACTTATGCGGGCAGGCTTGTGTTCATTAATGGATACTTTGATGAAGAGCTGAGCGACTATGCTGATTTGCTCGAAGTTGCAAATGTAAGGCCTCTTGCAAACCATCTTATTACTAACCCGGAACGTGTTGACGAGTTAATTGAAGGCGGTGATGGTATCGCACTTTTGAACACGGCTTTGATGGTTGGTGGAATGGTTGTTTCTGTGCCAGCAAATACAAAGATAGAAAAGCCTTTGGAAATTTTGAATTTCTCGACAGGCACGGATCAATCGGCGAACCATACAAGACATATTTTCGAACTCGGCGAAAAGGCCGCTCTTACTATTGTTGAAAATTTTGTTGGCGATGGTTTATCTGGTAATTACTGGAACAATAGTGTTGTGCAGGCAAGAGTTTCAGAAGGTGGCAATCTTGAGCACCACCGTGTCCAGAATGAGGGAATTCACGCTTTTCATACATCCAAAGCGTATGTTTCGCTTGATACCGAGGCTACTTACACCTGCACCAATTTAATGATCGGTGGCAAGGTTGCACGTTTTGAAGGCCATGTGAAAATTATGGGCGAAGGCGCGCGAGCGACAATTGACGGCGTAGCTTTGGCCGGAAAAGACCAAAGCCAGGATATACTGACCAATGTTCGTCACATGGTGCCTGGGGCTACAAGCGATCAGGTCGTTCGGACGATTGCAGATGCATTTGGGAAAACAGCATTTCAAGGCAAAGTGATTGTAGATAAAGACGCGCAGGAAACTGAAGCTGACCAATCCTTTAAGGCACTTTTGTTTGATCGCAGAGGGGAAGCAAATGCTAAGCCTGAACTTGAGATTCTGGCTGATGATGTGAAATGTAGTCACGGTGCTACCGTTGGTGAATTGGACGAAAAAGCAATTTTCTATCTTACGTCACGCGGTGTGGACCCAGTAACAGCACGCCAGATATTGGTGTCCGCGTTTACAGCAGATGCATTTGATCGGTTGGAAGAGAATCTAAAAGACACCCTAATTGCAAAAGTTGCTGACTGGATGGCTGAGCGGAATATTGGATAGAGAGTGAACTTACAGATGCAAGTAGCGGAAAACATACAAAAAAATGTATCGGATGCACTAGATGTGGCAGCAATTCGAGCTGATTTCCCTATTTTTTCGCAAACTGTTTATGGCAAGCCTTTAACGTTTCTCGATTCAGCGGCGAGTGCGCAGAAACCCAAATGTGTTATTGATGCTGAAACGGGGCTTTACGAAGGATATTATGCTAATATTCACCGCGGCATCTATAAATTTAGCCAAGATGCCACTGAGGCCTATGAGCGCACTCGTGAGCGGGTAAAAACCTTTATCAATGCCAATTCATCTAAGGAATGTATCTTTGTTCGCGGTGCTACCGAGGGTATTAACTTGGTCGCACAAACATGGGGCAGGCAAAATATTGAAGCTGGCGACGAGATTATCTTGAGTTGGATGGAGCATCATTCAAATATTGTTCCGTGGCAAATGTTGGCCCAAGAAAAGGGTGCTGTTATCAAGGTTATTCCTGTTTTGGACGATGGGTCGCTTGATATCGACGCCTTTCATGAACTCTTGAGCAATAAAACCAAATTGCTCGCTATTGCGCATATCTCTAACTCGATTGGAACCATCAATCCTGTGAAAAGTATGATTGCAAAGGCACATAGTGTTGGTGCAAAAACGCTGATCGATGGTTGTCAAGCTGCCCCTCATATGAAAATTGATGTTCAGGATCTGAATGCAGATTTTTATACCTTTTCGGCACACAAAGCCTATGGGCCAACGGGTATAGGTGTTGTTTACGGCAAAGAAACTCTCCTGGATGCAATGCCCCCTTGGCATGGCGGTGGTGATATGATCTCTACCGTTTCCTTTGACGGGACGACTTACAATGATTTGCCTTACAAGTTCGAAGCAGGAACCCCCAATATTGCCGGTGGTATCGCAATGGCTGTGGCGCTTGATTATATTGAGGCGATTGGATTTGATAAAATTGCCGCTCATGAAGCTGACTTGCTTCAATATGCAACAAGACGCTTAAGTGAATTTAATAGCCTTCGAATTTTGGGAACCGCTCCTGATAAAACAGCTTTGATCAGTTTTGTTATGAATGGTGCACACCCTCATGATGTCGGGACCATACTTGATCGTCAGGGTGTGGCCGTAAGAGTTGGTCATCACTGTGCGCAGCCAATAATGGACCGATTTGAGGTTTCAGGCACAGTGCGTGCAAGTTTTGGTATATATAATGATCGAGCTGATGTTGACCGCCTTGTTGATGGTTTAAAGAAAGTAATGGATATTTTTGGATGAGTGAAAATAATCAAGATCGAGATATTATTGATCTCAATGCGCCTGAAGAAAATCATCAAACTTCAAATGGAATGATGGAAGATCACGAGGCGTTTCCGGTAGACAACCTGCCGAAAGCGGATGTGGATCGCCCGGTTTTGGGTCAGATGCAAAACAGCTATTTTTTGAATAAGTTTCTCTATAAGAAAACTGCTGAAAATACTGCTGAGGAAACAAAGGTTTCAGAGCAACCTTCAGACGATGGTGAAGGTATTTCAAAAGAAGTTTTGGAAGACAGGGTTATCGGGGCTCTTAAGGAAATATATGATCCTGAAATTCCTGTTAATATCTATGAACTGGGGTTGATTTACGATGTAGAGGTTGATGATAACCTGAATGTTCTGGTCACTATGACTTTGACGACACCGCACTGTCCGGTGGCGGAGTCGATGCCCGGTGAAGTTGAATTGCGCGTGAATTCAGTTAAAGGCACGAAAAGTGCTGAGGTTCGCCTTGTGTGGGACCCACCGTGGGATATGGCTCGTATGTCTGATGAGGCTCGCCTTGAACTTGGGCTTTTGTAGGAGTGTAGGTGATGAAAGCGATACAAATTACTGACAAAGCTGCTGAGCATATTAAAGCGCTGCTTGCGAAAGATCCTGAAGCAATAGGTATTAAACTTGGAACAGAGACTCATGGTTGTTCTGGTCTTGGCTATACTGTTGATTACGTCAAGGAAGCATCCAATGAGGATGAACTGGTAGAAGATAAAGGTGTTAAGGTTTTTGTTGACCGTAAATCGCTTTTGTTCTTGCTTGGCACGCAAATGGATTGGGAAGACACCATGTTTTCAACCGGATTTAAGTTTTCAAATCCGAATGAAAAAGGCAGATGTGGGTGCGGCGAAAGCTTCCATGTTTAAGATGCTAAAGCTATCAAATCGTCTCGCATTTTGAAATATTCGAATGTATCGCCCTTAAGGTCGTATTTGTTTATGGTGTCTGGTGCTGGAATAATAGATAATTTAGTTTCTATTATTGAAAGTGGTGATTTGACGAGTGTGGAGTATGCCTTGGAGTTTTTGTTGCTCGGCCAAATTCCACCAATTAATTGTTTCTCATCTTCTTGACACATAAAGGGTAAAAACGCCCCACTTATAGTGTCAAAAACTGTTTCTTTCGTCATAACATTAGCTTCAAAAACAATGCCAGCCGATTTCTTGGTTAGGAGAATTGTTAGCAAACTTTTCCATGCGGCTTGTTGTTTGAGGCTAAAGGGCCAATTCACAATTTGACCGGACCCTGCATAGTATAGTTTTACAAAACTATCTAAAAAGCTTCCAGTGAGCCGTTTTTGGAGTTGACCGGCCTCGGTGCATTCCAAAACAAGCATATATGGCAAGAGTTGTTTCATATGCATTGGATTGAAATTTGCCCGAAGTGGTACTGTTTCTTCACCGCGCAATTCATGCCAATAGTTTATGTATTTCTTCGCGTCCATACCGACCCCACTCTTGACGCATAAAACATAATAATAAGTAATAAATTTTAGATCATGACGTTGAAATCAATATGCTAACATATTGAAATATGATCAAAAAATATTCTGTACGTATATTAAGATCTTCTGAATGGAACTTGTATTTTATATACGCGTATTTTCCTAGAGCGAGAGACCATAAATGTCAGTTATGAATAGATCAAGAAGATTTTTATTCTACGATTACTATTACTGAAAAAGAGCGCGCGATTACTTATACATTACTCATAAGAGCGATGGTTTGTTTCTGGCTTTTGGATGAGTGGGTGTGTTTTAAAGTGTCAGTATTCCAATAAAAAGTGTCGAAACCTTTGCATGACGGGCATAAGAGTGACCAGCTTTCTTCTGTGTTGCCGCAGTCATCGCATGACCAAACTGCATGGTCAGTTGCATGCGCAAGTTCTTGCTCTAGTTTATTCGGAGAGTTGCCTTCGGCCCTGCTGATCTTTAAGGCAAGTTGGACGGATTTTGCCGAACGCTTGCCAGTCTTGGTTTTGCTGATTGTTTCGCGGGCCGTCGTTATATTACCAATCTCATACTGTGCTGATGCGATTGCAAGAACGGACAGTTCACTTTTTGGGTTTCGTTGGGTTAACTTTTGCAGCCTGTTCAACCAACTTTCCTTGCTTTCATGCGGATCAAGATCTTTGAATAGGGTTAATAATGATGGTCTTGGTGCCTTTTCCCATGCATCTAAGATTAATTTGTCCGCTTTTGATTGCTTACCATTTTTAATTTCGATCTGAGCCAGACCAATGGTTGCGGGTGCAAAGTTGGGACGTAATTTTAGCGCCTGCTTAAAGCCTTTTTGGGCCTCAGCGGCATCACCCTGCAAGCTATGCTCCATTGCTGTTGCATAAGCAATGGCCCCTTTGTGCCGTGATACAGTTTCCTTATCCAACAGACCTTCTTTTGCAACTTTATCCAATGCTGATATTGCTTCGTTCCAATTGCCTGCACCTATTTCCAAGGCAAATAATGTTTTTAAAACCCACGGACTTTTGCGATTCTCTTCAAATGCAAGCCTTGAAAGCCTTAGGGCTTCACTATGCTGGCCGTTCTCCTGGGCTTCCCCTAATAGTCCGCGAATCCCCAGCAGCTTACCATCTTCCATTTTTTCTAATTGTCTGTAGCGAGTAACAGCTTCCTGCCGGTTTCCGGACCGGCTGGCGGTTTCTGCAGCCAATAGATGAACCATCGGTTGGGGCGGTAAAAGTATCTCGGCCTGATTAACCAGTTTGTGAGCAAGCTTATGATCGCCTGCTGACAAAGCGACAAGTGATTGGTTTAAAAGCTTTAATCCTCTGGCTTGGCGTTTTACCGAGCTATTTGTTCCTAAAATTGGAGTTTCTCTGCGAAGATAACCAATTAACCACACCAGAGCCGCAGATGTTATGATTAGGGCGAGGATAGCGCCAAATAAAACCGCAAAATTAGTATTAATACGATAGGACCTGAAATCAATTGATACCTCACCTGGATTGTCGGCAAGCCAAACGGCTATGAATGTAGTCACAAAAACAACCAGGAAGAATGCAAAAATTCTTATCACTGCTGATCTCCTGCAGTGATAATATTTACATTTGAGATACGTACCAACATTCGATCAAGCGCGTTAATTGTATCGACATGCCTTTTGGCGTTTGATGTCCATGTTTGTGCAGTTTCTCTCGCTGGCCCTTCAAGCGCCTCAAGAAGGGCGATAGCCCCTTCAATATCACGCGCAACCAGCCGCGTTTCCGCATTGTATAAAATACCTTCTATACCAGTTGCATCTGCACTTCTTCGTCTAACGGTAAATAAGCTCGTTAGAAATGACCCATCGCTTTTTTCCTGCGCTTGCATGATCGAGCGTGCAACCGGTTCAAACGAACGCAGTAAGGTATCAAATGGGGTAATCAGGCCGTCTGTTTCTTCAAGCTTCGCTAGTTCAGCCCCGATAATTTGTTGGTCGAGGGCTGGTAGATTGATAATATCCGCTCTTAAGGAATTGATATCATTCTTGAAAGAAAGGCCTGTTGAGGCTTTGTCTTTCATACGCGAAAGTAATAGGACCAGTCGCCCTTGCGGGGAAGCTTCGATATTATTTGAAGCTACGGAATTTAATGCGGCTTCCAGCTCTATAATTTTTTGCTTTAGCGCATCCGTTTCTGCATTGGTAACAGCGACCGCGCTCTGTAAGCGGGAAACACTGGGCTGGTTATCATTTTTGATGTTAGCTATCCGAGTGAGGTCATTTGAAAGTGTTTCAATGTCCCGCTTGATTGATGCCAAAGCGTCACCATCAATCGCCACTCCCGCCTCTTCAGGTTTTGATTTCAATGCTGCGATATCTAGTCCGAGTGCATTTTGTGTATTCAATATTGCTTCAAGCGTGTTTTCATACTGAGCATTATTGTTTTGTAGGGTTTTAATGTCAGTTGAAAGCGCGGTTAGGGTTGTTTCGATTTGTGATAAATCTGCGGCGCTGTTATCCGCACTCGATGAAACTGTGGGTTCCATAAGCCCAATAGTGATAAGGCCTTCTTTCGCATATTGAGCAGAGAATAAGCCACCAATGAAGGCTGCTAGCATTAAAGCAGTGATCCAGCCCCAGGGCGTGCGACTTGGGGGCTTTTGTTGTGCAATCGTTTGTGTAGCGGTGTTTTGATTGTCAGTCTCATTGGTTTCAATAACTTCAACATCAATGATGGTGTCATCAAAGTCACTTTGATCGGGATTAATTTCGGTTTGATTTTTCTTGCTGTCTTCAGTCACGTTATCACCGTTTAAGCATTTCAAATAGACTGCTTTCCTTAGGGGTCGCTGCTATTTTTCGTGTATGCCACGCCCCTTCTAAATAACTGTTTATTCGAGTTGATAAACTAATAGCCGTCATTTTCTCTAACAGTTTTTTATATCCAAGGCCGTTTATAATCTTTTCAAAGATGGTAGCTGTTTGTACAGAATAAAAGAGTACAGTTTCAATTTCATTGTTTTTCAGAGCGTTTTCTATAGCACTAGGAAAGTTGGAATGGGCTATGGTTTTGTATACATTTACGATAGACGCTTCGAGTTTAGCCTGGTTTAGTGCTTGCGAAATATCGAAGGCGATTTCCGATCCGCACAAATGCACAAAACTTCCGGGCCTGGAGGATTTTTTAGTAACCTCTATGATTTGATTGGCTAAGTCTTCACCGTTTCCTTTGCCGGTGAAAATATTCTTGAAGCCTAACTCCTTGGCTCTTTCTGCTGTTTTTTCCCCAACTGCAAAAATTGGGAGCTCATAATTTTTAATATGAATGAGCCCATGATCGACACCGTTTTGGCTGGTGACGATAATATTTTGTGCTGATATGGGCGCTTTGATCCTAACGGGAACAATTTCAACCAATGGACAATTCAGTGCTTTATAACCAAGTTTTTCAAGCTTGGTTATGGATGTTTGAGCAAGATGCTCAGGTCTTGTGAGCAGCACTGAGGTCATTCAAATTCTGCAGCTATCTGTTCTTTCAATGTTTGGAAAAAAGCTTCCCCCGCTGAATTACGAATACTCTCCCCCAGTTCGTTGCCTAATTGAGCTGCGTTTTCTAAATCAGCAGATGCTGATCCTTTTTCTTCGAATATTTCCTTGCCATCCATTGACAGAAGGCAAGCATATAAGTCTATTTTATCATCGCTAAGCTTTGCGTAGCCCGCGATAGGCGTTCGGCATGAGCCATCAAGAGCTTTTAAAAGTGACCGTTCAGCTGTGACTTCCAAGGCTGTTTTACTGCAATGAAGCGGCGTAAGTAAGGATCGTGTATTCTCATCATCCTCGCGAATTTCTATCGTTACTGCGCCCTGTGCAGGTGCAGGAGGAAACATATCGAGAGGAAGATATTCCGTAATTGTTTCCGGCATACCCAATCGGTTTAAACCAGCTACAGCCAGAAACGTGGCATTAGCCTCGCCAGCGGCCAGTTTTTTTAGGCGTGTTTGAACATTTCCTCTGAAAGTTACCACTTGAAGGTCAGGCCGCATTCTTAGTGCAAGAGCGCGCCTTCGGAGTGATGCGGTCCCAAGTATAGCGTTTTCCGGTAAATCCATTAGCCGCTCTGAAACGGGGCTGATAAAGGCATCGCGAATATCTTCGCGAGGCAGGAATGTCGAGAGTATCAACCCTTGAGGTAGCGTCGTTGGCATATCTTTGCTGGAATGAACGGCACAGTCGATATCACCGTCGATCAAAGCCTCTTCAATCTCTTTGGTGAACAAGCCCTTACCACCTGCTGTCATTAAATGACGATCGAGAATGCGGTCCCCAGATGTTTTAATGACCACAATTTCAATATCTTGATCAGATAGATCATCATGGGCGCTGATTAGCCGCGCCTTTACGTCACTCGCTTGCGCTAAGGCAAGTGGACTACCGCGTGTCCCGATCCTAATGCTTTTAATACTCATACTGTCTCAAATGGGTTAAGTTTTCATAATGTTTGAGTAAAACAACTACCAATAAATTGATGACGACACTATATATATTTCCAAATGATTGCCGGAATGTTTGGTACTATATGTAAGTCGTACCGAACTGCCTATGATTAAAGTGACATTATTGAATGACCTCAGAAATAAATAATAATGATCGTAAGATTAAGGTTTTAGGGATTGAGACCAGCTGTGATGAAACGGCTGTGGCTATTGTGTCTTCAAATAAGGAAATTTTGTCACATCGTATCCTAAGTCAAATCGATGATCATGCTGAATATGGCGGAGTTGTTCCTGAAATTGCGGCGCGGCAACATATTCAGCATTTGGATACATTGATTGAAGGTGCCTTAGCAGATGCAAACCTTGATGTTTCTGATCTGGATGCAATTGCTGCAACAACAGGCCCTGGTCTGGTTGGAGGTTTAATGGTTGGCGTGATGACAGCAAAGGCTATGGCGCTTGCGGCCGGTAAGCCTTTCATTTCAGTCAATCATCTAGAAGGCCACGCCCTAACGGCGCGACTGGTGGAAGAGATTTCATTTCCTTATTTACTTTTATTGGTATCAGGCGGGCACTGCCAGATCTTGATGGTGAAGGGCGTCGGAGATTATGAGCGCCTGGGTAGCACCATTGATGATGCTGCTGGAGAAGCTTTTGACAAAACTGCCAAACTCCTAAATCTGGGCTACCCCGGTGGCCCTGCAATTGAAAAATTGGCTCAGACTGGTGATCCATTGCGGTTTAAACTGCCAAAACCACTGGTTAACAAACCGGGGTGTGATTTTTCCTTTTCGGGGTTAAAAACTGCTGTCCGCCGTGCTGCTGAAGACTGCATTCGCGACAATGGTGCTATTACACCGACTGACCAAGCTGATTTAAGTGCATCATTTCAAAAAACAGTTGGTGATTGCCTCAGTGCACGCCTCGACAATGCGATTGATATGTTTAAGGGCCGTGTTCCTGAAGGTGATTATCCCTTCGTTGTTGCGGGTGGTGTTGCTGCAAACAAGTATTTGCGCGGACAGTTGCAGGATTTAGTAGAGTCCAGAGGGTTTAGTTTTTATGCAGCGCCGCTTAATCTATGTACGGATAATGGTGCTATGATTGCATGGGCTGGAATGGAGCGCTTTATGCTCGACCCGGCAATTAATGATATAGAGGTGTCACCGCGTCCACGTTGGCCGCTGGACAGTTTTGCTGACCCCATGGGCGGAAGCGGAAAAAAAGGCGCAAAGGCATAGCGCTTTGTATTTTACCAGCTAGAATACAAAAAGATGAACTGAATATGTAGGAGAAAAGCCTTGAAGCTTGGTGTTTTAGGAGGTGGTGCCTGGGGAACTGCACTTGCATGCGCATCGGTTCGTGCTGGGCTTGAAACTTTTATCTGGGCCCGTGAGGCTGAGGTGGTTGCGAGCATTAATAGCGATCATGAAAATAGCATGTTTCTATCCGGCACCGCATTACCCGAGGCATTGAAGGCAACTGCTGACCTTGGTGAGTTTCAGGGCGCGGATATTATTCTTCTTGTAACCCCGGCACAGCATTTGCGCTCTATGGCAGAAGCATTAAAAGAGCATATCCAAGATACTACACGGCTTGTTATTTGCTCGAAGGGCATTGAAATTTCGACCGGGAAACTTCTGAGTGATGTTTTGGCTGAAATATTTCCTGAAAACCCTGTTGCGGTTCTCTCAGGCCCCACATTTGCAGTGGAAGTGGCGCGCGGCCAACCATGTGCCTTAACGTTAGCTGGCAGCGATGAAAAGATCATATCCGAAATTGCGAGTGCGATTGCGACCCCAACTTTCAGGCCATATCAAAGTCATGATATTATAGGGGCGCAAATCGGTGGTGCGATTAAAAATGTGTTGGCGATTGCGACAGGGATTGTCTCAGGGCTTGATCTAGGCGAAAATGCAAGGGCGGCGGTTATTACACGTGGTTTGGCTGAAATGGCGCGTTTTGGTGATGTTTTCGGTGCTGACCAAGAAACCATGATGGGTTTGTCCGGATTAGGAGACTTAATCCTTACTTGTTCCAGTACGCAGTCACGTAACATGTCGCTTGGAAAAGCGATAGGTGAGGGTCAGACGTTTTCAAGCCTTATGAGTGGACGTAAATCGGTGGCTGAAGGGGCACATACGGTTGAAATTGTTCACCAGATTGCCATCGATAAAGGTATTGAAATGCCAATCACGGCTGCAGTTTATAAAATCCTGAAGGAAGATATGGATGTGACAGTAGTGATGAATGATTTGTTGTCGCGGCCAATCACTCTTGAATAGTCAAAGGAAATACAAATGCTCTTTATGGTTCTTTGTTATGACAAGCCAAATTCAGTAAACCTCCGAATGGAAACGCGCCCTGCCCATTTATCATATTTGCAAGATGCTGGTGAGCGCGTCAAAATCGCAGGTCCTTTAATGAGTGCGGGAGAAACACCGGAGCCAATTGGTAGCTTAATTGTCATTGACGGCGCTAGCGAAATGGCCGTGAAGCTATTTGCTGAAAACGACCCATATAATACGGCAGGTCTGTTTGAACGTGTAGAGATTATGGAATGGAAAGCTGGCCTGGGGGCTTGGCTGCCTGAATAGCGCAGTTTCAGGAGAGAGTGTTGAGATATTGGCTTGTAAAATCTGAACCTGATGATTGGTCTTGGGATGATCAGCTTTCTGTTGATTTTGAACCGTGGGACGGCGTGCGTAATTTTCAGGCGCAGAAAAATATGCGCTCAATGCAAAATGGTGATCAGGTACTGTTCTATCATTCTGGTAAAGCACGAGAGATTGTAGGCGTTTGTGAGGTGGTTAGGGAAGCCTATCCTGACCCGGATGACCAGACGGGCAAATTTTGTTTGATTGATCTTAAAGCAGTGAAGCCGGTTCAACCTATCGCTTTGAAAGCAATTAAGGCCAATGACCGACTTCATCACCTTGCGCTGGTTAAACAACCGCGATTGTCAGTCATGCCGATTGATGAAGCTGCGTGGAAGATTATCCTGAGTATGTGAAGGCTTGATCAATGTCAAAACAACCGCGAGCAATGGCCCTAGCGGACGATATATGCGGTCCTCCATCAGGAACAGTTTTGACTCATTTAAATGATTTGCCAGCGCATGGTGGTAAATCAATAGAATTCCAAAATGAAGAGGGCCACAGACTGAGTATTTTTGTCCAGAAACTAGATGAAGATATAGAGGTTTACCTCAATCGTTGTCCCCATGCTGGTACGCCGCTTAACCTTTTTAATGATCGTTTTATGGATCTGGATAATACTTATTTGCTTTGCCGCACGCATGGAGCAAAGTTTGAATATAAAAATGGTAAATGCATAGCGGGCCCATGCAAAGGTGAGTATCTGAGGAAAGTTGCGTTTTCAGTTAACGATGACGGGTCGATAGTTAGTGAGTGATAGTTAAATCATCACTGTCCCAGATCGCCTTTGTTGCAGGCGTGATGGTCGTGCTGGGTTATCGCCAGGTAACTCAAGCGATGTTACTCTCCAATATACTTCTTGGCCATTCGCATAGGATACTCGCTTTAAAACCATTGAGACTTCAGGTGCATAATAGATGGTTTCGGTTCGACTACGGACGCCTTCGGACGACTCGAATTCCTCTAATATATTGATGACAAAGACATCGTGATTTCGATCGCCAATACTTAATACTTGCTCGCTAACGACTTGAGCGTTAAGCCAGACGCTAAAGCTGTTATTGGCTTCAATGACTCGCGCTTTGCCCCGCAAAGTTGCTTTTTTTCCAACTTTCAGAGGAAAAAATTTCTCAATGTCTTGAGTATCCATGTCGATTTCATAATTAAAAACTTGTCCATCCCTGTCATATTCTTGGCCGCTTAACCGAAATAATCCACGGTAATCAGTTTGGCTTGAGCGAATCTGATCGTTGATAAACAATTCTTTGGTAACAAGTTTGCCATTCACATCGACAATTTTTAGAACGATTTCAGTGTTATCACGTTTAATGATTGCATGCGTACCCGTTAGCGCATTTGCTTTCAACGGAGCCTTGGGTGCAAAATCACAAGCCGTGACTAGCACAATAAGGCAATAGATTGATATATAATGCATTAACCGCATGCAATACGCTCCAAGTACAACAGAATCATTCTTACCATTCTAAATGAAATTTAAAAAGGGCTGGTTTAGAATGTTTGCTTGAACTTTAGTTCAGCTAAGCTGTTCATAATCCTAGATATTTGTTGTGGATTTTTGTTTTTCAAGATTGTCCGAGTTTAACTGAGCGCTTAGGCGTGCTTGTGCGATATCTAGATTGTTTTTGATTATATTCGACCTTGGCGAGAATTTGAGGCCTTTTTCATATTCCGAAATCGCCTGTTTTAACATCCCGGTCTCCAGGAAAATATTCCCGCGGTTGTTGTAGAAACGCCAATTTTGGGGGTATATGCGGATAGCTTTGTCACAATGCTCAAGCGCAGTTTGCCATACTTCCTCGATTATAAAGGCAACACATAGTCCGTTATGTGCTCTGGCGGTCTGGAAAGTCGTTAGGTTACTTTTCAAAACCTTTTTATACACTCTTTGTGCACCTACCGTATCCCCTTCTTTTAAAAGCTGTTGCCCTTTTTGTAAAAGCTGAGGAGAATTGAATTTTAGTTCATAAACGGCCTGAGCTGAGGCGGGGTTTTGGATGGAATCGAATGAGATTAGAAAAACAGCAGTTAATAACATTACAGAAATTTTTATCATCTCACGCCTCGCTTTTATTGTGGTCTATATGTTTCTAAAACCCAGTATACTATAAAATCGATGAAACGTCTAAATTGCCGGGTAATTAGCCAATTTGAGGGAGTGTTTTGGGGCGAACAAGGTTATTTAAAACACCGCAATCCTCAACAGCCTCATTAAAGGTATCGACGTTCAACGTGATGTCTTGAAGCGTACCCGTAGGCAAGTGTCTTTCGAGTTGTTGTCTGTGAAGTGATTTTTGTGCTGCTGTTAATGTTAGTCCTAGAATATGCATTCCCGGGTTATGGCCAACAAGCATAATGTTTTTATATTTTTCCGGGCAATTTTGAATGATACTCATTAGAGTTGTCGAGCTAGCTTCGTAAATATCAGCTCTAAATTCTTTTGGACACTTTAAGTCAGTTTGTTGAACCAGCAGCTTTAAAGTTTCACGTGTCCGAACAGCTGTAGAGCAATATATAAGATCAATTTGAATGTCGTTCTTGGCGATATATTGTCCCATTTGAGTAGCATTATTTCGGCCCCGCTCATTCAATGGACGATCATGGTCGTCCAGGGTGAAATCATCCCAATCAGATTTCGCGTGCCGCATTAAATAAAGCTTTTTCATATCAGCCTCCGGCCTATTTGGTTCTATTGACTTTAGCCCCTGTTCATTCTGTTTTCGATTAGATCATCAACAACAGCGGGTTCGGCAAGTGTTGAGGTATCCCCGAGGTTAGAGAATTCATTTTCGGCAATCTTTCTCAGGATACGCCGCATTATTTTGCCAGAACGTGTTTTGGGTAGTCCGGGGGCAAATTGAATAAGGTCTGGTGTAGCGATGGGGCCGATTTCCTGTCTGACCCACTTCACCAGATCCGCTCTAAGCGCTTCGTTTGCTTCCACGCCTTCTGGAGGGGTTACAAATGCATAGATCCCTTGGCCTTTGATATCATGAGGGTATCCAACAACTGCTGCTTCACTGACCCCGTTATGGGCAACCAATGCGGATTCGACTTCAGCAGTTCCCATACGGTGCCCAGACACGTTGATAACATCATCAACGCGGCCTGTTATCCAGTAATAGCCATCCTCGTCCCGGCGACAGCCGTCGCCCGTGAAATAGAGCCCTTCATATGTGGAGAAGTAGGTTTGTTTGAAGCGGTCATGATCGCCGTATACTGTTCGCATCTGGCCGGGCCAACTGTCTTTGATCACAAGGTTTCCATTTGTTGCGCCCTCAAGAAACTTACCATCAGCATCAACCAATGCTGGTTGAACACCGTACATTGGTTTTGTCGCAGCCCCTGGCTTCAGTGCTGTGGCCCCGGGCATTGGTGTGATCATCGCACCGCCAGTTTCTGTTTGCCACCAGGTATCAACAATAGGGCATCGTTCTTCGCCTACCGTTTTATAATACCATTGCCATGCTTCGGGGTTTATTGGTTCCCCTACAGTTCCAAGCAGTCTGATTGAGGATCGGTCATGTGCTTTTACGGGTTCGTCGCCTAGCCGCATAAGGGCGCGGATTGCAGTTGGCGCTGTGTAGAAAATATTGACTTTATGTTTTGCACACACTTCCCAGAAGCGACCGCCATCCGGGTATGTAGGAACACCTTCAAAAAGAAGTGTTGTGGCACCGTTTGCAAGCGGTCCATATACGATATAAGTATGCCCTGTAACCCAACCAACGTCGGCACTACACCAGTATATTTCGCCGTCTTTATAATCAAATACATACTGATGGGTCATGGAAGCCCAAACCATGTATCCACCTGTTGTGTGCAATACCCCTTTTGGTTTGCCTGTAGAACCAGAAGTATACAGAATAAACAGTGGGTCCTCTGCATTCATCTCCTCAGGTGGACAGTCATTGTCAACCGCTTGGCCAGCTTCGTGGTACCAAATATCACGGTTCTGATGCCAGTTAATTGCACCACCTGTGCGCTTGATCACCAGAACAGTATCAACATCTGGGCATTGCTCTAAGGCGGTATCAGTGTTTGCTTTCAGCGGTACTGTTTTTCCGCCTCTTACTCCTTCGTCAGCCGTAATGACACAGGTTGAAGCACAATCAAGGATACGTCCAGCAAGCGCATCAGGTGAAACCCCCCCGAATACCACTGAATGAACAGCGCCAATGCGCGCACAAGCGAGCATCGCGTAGGTGGCTTCAGGGATCATTGGCATATAAATTGTGACACGATCGCCTTTCTTAACACCCCGTGACTTAAGGATGTTTGCCATAATGCAAACTTCTTGGTGTAGTTCGGCATAGGTAATAGCTTGACTATCCGCGGGATCATCGCCCTCCCAGATAATAGCAACTTCGTTTGCGCGTTTTGGTAGATGTCGGTCTATACAGTTTACTGAAGCATTGAGGGTTCCGTCCTCGAACCACTTAATGGAAACATCACCTGTAAAATTGGTGTTTTTAACAATAGAAAAATCTTTAATCCAATCGATGCGTTTGGCTTCTTCACGCCAAAAACCTTCAGGGTTTTTTATGGATTGCTCGTAGCGTGTTTTATACTGTTCGCTAGTGTTAAAAGTATTATTTTCAGCGCTGTCTTTTACCGCGATGATTACATCGTTGCTCATTATCCGTCCCCACGTATTAAAGATATTATTTGATTTTTAGTATAGTTACGCTGAACATCAAGTGTGTTCTTGTGTGATAAAAATAATATTACTTTTGTGCAGCCCTACCAATCGGACATGCCGCCTGGACCACCAGCCTTTTTATTTGCAACAATTCTAAGTAGCTGTAATTCGCCGCTTTCCAGCATTTTCTTACGTCGGGCCCAAAACTCAGCTTCGCGCATCAATGTTTGGATTTGCTTCGTTCCATCATCTTGTTTTGCTAGTTTTGCTGCAACTTGGTCTGCGCCCGCCCATGCCTGATTGATCATCTCAATATACTGAGGGCTGATATCTTCGGAGACACGAACTTGCAGATGATTTTTCTTTAGAATGGCCTTCAGGTCATCAGCAAGAACAGGATATGGTGTGGTGCGTTCGCCAATTTTCCATTCCTTGTAGCTGTCGCTTGCGACAACGGCTTCGGAACTGATGACATAGTCTGTAATGAGGATAAGGCCTCCGGGTTTCAGCTTGTCTTCGATGGCAGCAATCATTTTTGCCTTATTTTCGATAGTGAAAAGGGCCTCTTTTGCAAGTGCACGGTCAAATTTGCGCTCAAATTCTTCTATTTCTTCTGGATTATATTGTGTGATTACTGCTTTGCGTTCCAGCCCTGCCATCTTGGATAGCTCTTGTGCTTTGTCTACGAGGATCGGGGATTCTTCATACCCAGTCATCCAGACACCAAACTCGTCAGCGAGCACACGGGCAGGGCCGCCAAGGCTTGCCCCTATCTGGAGCATGGACATTTCTGGGCTTAAAGCTAATAGCTTGGAAAGAGCGACGATATATTCAGGACCACCTGGTCCGCAATATCCTTCACCCCATATGTATTGAGCGATGTTGACAGCATCCTCGCTCCAACCCATTTCTTCTTCTGGAGCATCGCTAGGTTCGACATCACGTGTTTCAAATTCTGTCTTTTCAGGGGCTGGCGCGCTTTGGGTTTCATCGTCTCCGGCTTGCGCTAACAGGCGCAATCTCAGTTCTTCAGGGTCATACCCTTCCCACCACGCTTTCAAACGCAGTTTCCAAGGTAGCTTAACCTTTTTTTCATCTGACGAAGACATATATAATTTTGATCACAATTGTAATATCAGCACATGTGCGCCTTACAGTTCTGAATTCCCCCACTTATAGAACCCTCTCATATGTAGTATGAAAGAGGAACGGGGCCAATATCAAGCCCCGATTCGCATTTTTTATAGTGAAGCCTCAACTTCTTAGCACCGCACCGGTGGATTTTTCGGCGGCGGCACAAATTTTGTTGGCAATGTTTTCAATAGCCTGATCCGTAAAGGTTTCGCCGGATGGCTCCAGCGTTACTGATAATGCTAATGATTTCTGGCCTTCAGGGACACCTTTGCCTTCATACACATCAAAGATGCTAACATTTGTAATCGTGTTTTTATCAGCACCTTTTATAGCCTTCAGTAGCGTGCCGGCAGCGACTGATTTATCCACAAGAAACGCAAAGTCCCGTGTTGCCGATTGAAGATTGGATACATGAAGGGCCCCCTTTGCAGCACCTGACTTCTTTGGTGCCGGGACTTTACCAATAAAGACTTCAAAGCCTACAGCAGGGCCATCAACGTCAAGGCCTTTAAGGACGCTTGGATGTAACTCGCCGAAATTGGCCAGGATGTTTTTCGGGCCAAGCCTTAATGTGCCTGAGCGGCCAGGATGGAAATATGCTGGCGCTTCTGCAAATATCTGTAGGTTACCAACCGGTGCACCAATCGCTTCAAGCGCTGCTACCGCATCAGCTTTGGCGTCAAATACGGAAACGGGTTCAATATTTGTATCCCAGTGGCGCTGCGCTGACTTTCCTGTTCTGATGCCCGTAGCGACTAAGAGCTGGCCTTTCTCTGTGTCGTCCAGGTAAACAGGACCAACTTCAAAAAGCTGAATATTCTCAGAGCCGCGATCATGGTTACGCTGTGCCGCTTGCAAAAGATTAGCAAGGATACTTGGGCGCATGTAATCCAATTCAGTAGAAATTGGATTGTCTACGACAAGCTTTTCTGAGTTATCTGCGAATAGTGCTGCATCACTTTGGCGCATGAATGACCATGTCACGGCCTCAGAAAGGCCTTCGCTTGCAAGACGGCGCTTGATAGCGCGGGCACGCTTTTGCTCAAGGTTTAATGTCGTGCCTGCTTTGTGATTAATAACAGGCAGCTGTACCGATGGGATATTGTCGTATCCATGAATTCGTAGAATTTCCTCGACAATATCAGCTTCACCATCAACATCACGGCGCCAGCTTGGAACTGTAATAGTCATTGGCGAACCATCAGTAACGCCAAACCCAAGTTTCTCAAGAATGGATGCTGATGTTGCAGCATCGATATCCAGCCCTCCCAGCGTTTTAGTGCGCTCAGGGCGGAAAGAAACGGATTTTTCCCATGTTGGTGTAGCGCCCGCTTCAAACATATCGCTTGCGGTGCCGCCACAATGATCAAGGATCATCTGGCTCGCGATCGCAAGGCCATCATATAGAAAATCTGGGTCTACGCCGCGTTCAAAACGATACCGGGCATCAGTGATGATATTATGCTGCCGGCCTGTCATCGCAGTGCGAACAGGATCAAAATAAGCAACTTCCAAAATAACGTCGGTTGTTGTTTCCGTGCAGCCGCTATCTAAACCACCAATGACACCGCCAAACCCTTGTGGGCCTGTATTGTCGGCGATAATGGTTTCGCCGCCTTTGCAAGTATATTCATTATCATCCAGAGCGGTGAATTTTTCGCCTTCACCCGCAAGCCGGGCTTGCAGATTACCCTGAAGTTTTTGGGCATCATATACGTGAAGGGGGCGACCAAGATCGATCGAGATATAGTTTGTTACGTCAACGAGTGCAGAAATTGGCTTCTGACCAACAGCTTTCAGGCGTGCCTTCAACCAATCCGGGCTTTCGCCGTTTGTCACACCAGTGAACTTGCGTCCAATAAAATGTGAACATGCATTTGAAGCGTCATCTGGCAGGTTGATTTCTGCGACAATATCACTCGCGCCATCATTGGTAATTTCCGGTGCTTTGATGGCTTTCAGTTTGCCAAGGCCGGCGGCCGCAAGATCGCGTGCGATACCATAAACGCCTAGGCAGTCTTGCCTGTTCGGCGTGATTGCAATTTCAATCATTGGGTCATTGAGGCCCGCCCAATCGATATAGCTTTCACCAACTGGAGCGCTTTCATCAAGGTCCAGAATGCCATCATGGTCTTCGCCGAGTTCAAGCTCCGCGGCAGAACACATCATTCCGTTCGACTCGACGCCGCGCACTTTCCTAAGCGCTAGCGTTACGTCAAGGCCGGGAACATAATCACCTGGGCGACCAAGGACAGCCCGCATGCCTTTGCGCGCGTTTGGTGCACCGCAAACAACAGTGATGGTCTCGCTGCCTGTATTAACAGTACATACCTTCAATTTGTCAGCGTCAGGGTGCTTAACAGCATCAACCACTTCTGCAATGGTGAAGGCACCAAGCTTGTCAGCGGGGTTAACAACATCCTCGACCTCAAGGCCGATTGCGTTCAGGGTATCAAGGATCGTGTCCAGGCTTGCCTCTGTTTCCAGATAGTCTTTAAGCCAACCAAGTGTAAATTTCATTAGCTTAACCCTCCTGCAAGTGTTGGGAGATTGAGTGCAGAAAATCCATAATGACGAAGCCACCTTAAGTCGCTGTCAAAGAATGCACGCAGGTCATTCATGCCATACTTGAGCATGGCGAGGCGGTCAATACCGCAGCCAAAGGCAAACCCCTGATAGACGTTAGGGTCAAGGTCGCAGGCCTCTAAAACCTTGCGGTGAACCATTCCGGAACCGAGAACCTCGAGCCAATCATTGCCGTCACCGATCTTAACGGTACCACCTTCGAAACTACACTGAACGTCTACTTCCATTGACGGTTCGGTGAACGGGAAATAACTTGGACGAAGGCGCAGCGTCACCGCATCAACCTCAAAAAATGCTTTCAGAAACGCTTCGAGTGTACCTTTAAGGTGACCAAGATGCGTATCCTTATCGATCACCAAACCTTCGACCTGATGGAACATTGGCGTGTGGGTGGCGTCCGAGTCTGATCGGTATGTGCGGCCAGGGGCGATGATACGAATTGGCGGCTCCTGATTGATCATGGTTCTGATCTGCACAGGGCTTGTATGCGTGCGAAGCACCTTACGCTCACCATTTTCATCAGGCTTTAAATAGAAAGTATCATGCATCTGACGCGCAGGATGTTCTTCAGGGATATTAAGGGCCGTGAAGTTATAAAAGTCAGTTTCAAGATCTGGTCCCTCGGCAACAGCAAAGCCTAGCCCTGAAAATATTTCTGCGATTTCATCCATAACCTGACTGATCGGATGGATGCTCCCAAGAGGACGTTCGCGCGGGGGCAATGTTACATCGATAGTTTCTTCGAGCAGGCGCGCTTCAAGGGCTGCGGCTTCTAGTGTGTTTTTTCGAGCACCGATTTCATTCGCAATATCAGTTTTAAGGGCATTTAATATTGGCCCCATTTCCTTGCGCTCTTCGGGCGACATACCACCCAGGCCTTTCATAAGGCCGGAAACGCTACCTTTTTTCCCTAGTGATGAAATTCTGATTTCTTCAAGGGAATCGAGAGAGTCTGAAGCTGCAATAGCGGCGGTGATCTCGTTTTTTAAATTCTCAATATCTTGCTGCATGAT
Source organism: Kordiimonas sp. SCSIO 12610 (assembly GCF_024398015.1). GTDB lineage: Bacteria > Pseudomonadota > Alphaproteobacteria > Sphingomonadales > Kordiimonadaceae > CANLMI01. Next base: position 3,475,891 of record NZ_CP073747.1, on the reverse strand, counting down.
GTTCCAACGCGCTTGATGAATATGGATTAAATTTCTGTATATTGGTGTCTTGCATTTTAACGTTTTACGCAAGCAAAAAGGGGCCTAGCCAGCGGCCAGACCCCTCTTTAACGTTCATAGCAATTTTACCAGGGTGTTATCCCTTGGTGAACCTATTATTTAGCGAGAGCGGTCTTTGCCTGAGCAACGAGCGCTTCAAAAGCTTGTGGTTCGTTAATTGCGATATCGCTGAGGACTTTACGGTCAAGCTCGATGCCGGCGAGTTTAAGGCCGTGCATAAATTGACCATAAGGTAATCCAAGTGCGCGTGCACCAGCGTTAATACGCTGAATCCATAGAGCACGGAAAGTACGCTTGCGTGCCTTACGGTCACGGTATGCATACTGGCCTGCTTTTTCTACAGCCTGACGAGCAACTTTGATGGTATTTTTACGGCGGCCACGGTAGCCTTTAGCTTCCTCGATGACCTTCTTGTGACGAGCGTGCGATGTGACGCCCCGTTTAACGCGTGCCATGTTTCTTGTCTCCTAAACCTTGATTGCGTGCCGGGCCTTAGCCGTATGGCAGGAATTTCTTAACGATATTGGCGTCACAATCGTTCAGGATCGTTGTACCACGTTGGTTACGGATTTGCTTGTTGGTCCGTTTGATCATGCCGTGCTGTTTACCAGCCTGGCTTGCACGTACCTTGCCTTTGGCAGTCAAGCTGAAACGCTTTTTCGCGCCAGATTTTGTTTTCATCTTGGGCATTTTCATTCCTCACATTCAGTAAAGAGTGTTGATTCTGAATAATCACGGCAGCCCTTAAATCAGCCGGATCATCCGATGGAACGCGGCTTATAGCGAGGAATGGCTTAGAAAGCAAGGGAAGAATCTATGGGATATGTGATCATTATGATTTGTATATTTAGCTCTGTTTTATCGTTATTCATCGACGATCACTTGATACTATCAGTGCCGAACACTACGTAAAGTGTGCGTACTGCATAGTAGGCAATAGAATTTAGGGGAATTCCATGCTCAAAAAGCTAATCTCGGGCCTTTCATTGCTGGCCCTTATATCTTTGCCATCCTTGGCCGATGGTCAGGTTGCCATGTGGCAGGTGAAGGATGAGGATACAACGGTTAATATCATGGGTACTGTGCATCTTTTGAAGCCAGGCACAGTCTGGATGAATGAAGATATAACGAAGGCTTTAAGTGACGCTGATAAATTGTATTTAGAGCTTTCGCCTGAACAAAGTTCAGATCAGGTCATGCAAAGTTTAGTGCCAAAATATGGCCTTCTTCCAGCTGGCGAGACCTTACGTGAAAAAATTGGTGAGCAGGACTTTAATGCGCTGGTTGAAGGATTGGCTCAATTCCCTGTACCTGCTGAGGCACTTGATCGTTTCAGGCCTTGGTTTGCTGGATTAACCTACACGGCCCTGCAATATATTAAAATTGGTTATGATGATAATGCTGGTGTCGAGTCTGTTTTAACAGGATTGGCACAGGCAGAAGGCAAGCCTATCCTTGGCCTCGAGACAGCAGAGTTTCAAATATCTGTTTTTGCGTCTTTAAGCGAAGAAGACCAAATACAGTTTTTGCGTGACGCATTATCCGAAGCAGATGATGCTGCAAATGTTATGAATGAAATGACGACGCTGTGGATTACGGGCGAGGCGGAAAAACTCGGCGCTTTGATGAATGAAGAACTCATCGATGCTCCAATGTTGGCGGATAAGCTTCTTTATGAACGCAATGCCAACTGGATTAACGATGTCAAAACGATCATTAATGAACCGGGTAACTTTATGATTGCTGTAGGGGCTGGCCATTTGTCCGGGGATAAGTCTGTTATTGACTTATTGAAACAAGCAGGGTTTAGCGTTAGCAGAATCCATTAAAATATCCATTTAAGCCTTATGAGATATTGACTATCCTCATAAGGCTTTTTGTAAGGATAGTTAGGAAGCTGATCTATCTTTCTGCCGGCCTTTTGAAGGCGCAGAAACCGGTCCAGTCGCTTTGAAAAACTCCAGCAATATTTCTGACACTTTTCCTGCGTTCGCGGTTTTTTCAATATCTGCAAAGGTTGTATAAAGATCACCACCTTCCGCCAAAAAACCGGGGGCCGCAGCTGAGAAGGTATCATTCGGTCTAATATCTTTTCCCTGATACCGAATTGACACCAAACGATCTTCAATCGCTTTGGACGAGTCGTAGATAATTTCGAAGCCAGAAATCTGTAAAAGGCCACGTTCGAATGTTAGGGACTGCCTTATAATTTCCGTTAGTTGTGTTCCTGTTAATTCAAGCACCAACACATCGTCGACAAATGGATAAACATCCAGAATATCGGCCAACGTTAAGTTTCCCTTGGGAATATCTTTTCGAAGGCTGCCTGCATGAACAAAAGCAATATCAGATTTGGCAACACGGCGTATTTGATCGGCAAACAGATTGCCCACATCTGATTCTTCGATATATCGCCTGCTCATATAATGTGTGGTCGAACCAATTTGCTCGAAAAGGTCGGCGTGTTCTGCGCGTGTTTTCTCAAGCAACGCATGAATTTTGGGGTCGGGCTTGTATTTGTCTGCGTCCACTGGGATTAGCTTACCATCATATTTGATGATTTTCCCGGCGGTCGTATCAAGCTCTATTTCCAAGAAGCCCAGATGGGTACCTTGCCCATATGTTTGCATAATGATTGTACCGGTATCTGAGTGAACGACAGGCTTCGGCGTGCCCGCGTCTGCATGCCCTGCAAACAGGATATCGACCCCTTTGACAGCACCAGCGAGCCGAATATCAGCATCAATATCGCGTTGAAGGCGGGGGTCTGATTCTGCATCAGTTTGCATAGGCGCGGTTTTCCCCTGATGGGTCAGGAGCACAATCAGGTCCACATCACCCCTGATTGCATCAACAGATTTTTGAACTGCTTCTGCTTCATCAGTTACATCAAGCGGTGCAATGAAAGAAGGAATAATAGCAGAGACCGCGTCACGGCCCATGATGCCGATCACACCAATACGGATTCCGTCCCGTTCAATGATGGTATGGGCTTGTGCAAACGGATGATTGGTGCCCTTATAAAACATGTTAGCACCAAGAACCGGAAATGGGGCGCGGTTTTTTTGCCAGGCTAAAATATCGACGCCATACTCAAACTCGTGATTGCCGATACCTAAAGCGTCATATTGCATTAATCTCATGAGATCAAAAGCCAGTGCACCTTCGGTTCTTTTCGCTAGCGAGCCTGTAAAGATATCCCCGGCATCAAACAAAAAAGTGGGGCTAGGCTGATTTCTGATACTATCGATTAGCGTCGTCATTTCGGCGATGCCGCCGATCCGATCGATATTGTCCAGCCAAAAAGCTGGGATAGGGTCGTATGCACTTTCAACATCGTTGGTAAACAGTAATGTTACCTTTCGCTCATTATCCTGCGCAACAGCTTGACTATGTGAACTTGCGAATAGCGTTACTGAAATGAGAATCGAGAAAGCAATAAGTTTCATGAGGCCCCCGTACATTGTTGTCGGCTATCCGTGTCATAGAGCCGAGCCGGATAGCAATATAGGTTTGGAAACTCTTAACTGATTTTCAAATAACAAGTATAATGAAGAAGGCCTGAAACTGCGATACAATTCCAGAAATTAGGCACTTTAAAGTTTATGCAAGGCCCTCAGCTATCTTTTGTGCTGCTTTAATTGGGTCAGGTGCTTGGGTTATTGGCCTTCCGATAACCAGTATGTCTGCACCGTTATCAACGGCTTCTTTTGGTGTTAAAACACGCTTCTGGTCACCCACGGCGCTTCCCGCTGGCCGAATACCTGGAACGACTAATTTGAAATCTTCTGAAATAGTTTCGCGGAGCAGGGTTATCTCCATAGGGCTACAAACAACCCCATCGAGCGAATTTGTGCTCGCAAGTTTTGCGAGCCGCTCAACCGCGGTGGGTACAGCCCCTTCGATGCCCGTTGCGCCTATGTCATTTTCATCTAAGCTTGTTAGAATAGTGACACCCACGACCCATGGTTTTTCCAAACCATGTTTGTCTGCCTCTTCTATCGCGGTTTCCTGAGCGCGGCGCATCATTTCCGATCCGCCTTGAGTATGAATAGTAAGAATTTTAGGCGCTAGGGGCGCAACCGCTCGAATTGCACCAGCGACAGTGTTTGGAATGTCGTGGAATTTAAGATCCAGAAAAATCGGGATTTCGGTATCGGCTACTTGTTTAAAACCGTCAGCGCCGTTTGCCATGAAAAATTCGAGGCCAAGTTTAACACCGCCCACGTACCCTTTCAGGTTTTTTGATAACTGGACAGCTTCGCTAACATCAGTGGTATCGAGTGCACAGAAAATTCGCTCATGAGATTGTAGCATACTAGTCTCCGATTTCATATCTGGTGCTGTATGTAGCAACCTCGTTTTAAGTCGTCAAAATGCAATTAGATGATCAGAAGATACTATATGATCAGAGGATATTAAATTGATACATTCTCGCCGGTGTTTTCATGGGCAAGCTTGGCTTTGCTATTGTGTAAGTCTTCCGAGAGCGTAGATACCTGATCTTCTAGTGTTGATGCGGCTCGTTCAGCTTGTCGCCGTTTTGTAAAGCCCTTTAGGCGCAACCAGTTCAATGATAACCCCGTTATGGTGATGCCAATGAATATACCGGCAAATAAAACCATATATACTGGTATTGGAGGTAGATTTGAAAACAATGGATCAAATGATAGATCGGCATCATGGCGGTTATTAACTGAGAAAATAACCAAAATAACCGCAAGAGAAAGCCAAAAAAGAAAGCGGAAGAATTTTACGATGTCTGCAATCATGTGTGTATTCTACTGCTGTTGTTTCGTAAGGGCTGACTCACGATAACAGCAAATTTCGGGATTATAACGTGCTGCTTTTCTAGTTGTTCAGCTTTTCGCGCAAGTCTTTTCCTGTTTTGAAATAAGGAACACGTTTTTCCGCAACTTCAACTTTTTCGCCGGTTCTGGGGTTTCGTCCAACTCTGGCTGGTCGGCTTTTGATGGAAAAAGCGCCAAAGCCCCTTAGCTCTACCCGATCACCACGAGAGAGTGCATCGGTGATTTCATCAAATATTTTAGAGACAATGCGTTCCACATCTCTGTGGAATAGATGAGGATTATCTTCAGCAATCTTATTGATCAATTCAGATTTGATCATATTCATTCTCCCTCCGGGCAAGGCATCTATGTCTGTCAACTTATGGGATCATACCACGGCCCCTGTTCTTACAAACGTGCCAAAGGACATAGCGTGCGTCAAGTTAAGCCTTTTATTTAACACGGTTTTTAAGGGTATATAGGTGAAAAAAGTGATGAATTACGTGATTTGGGCCAGTTGATGGGTTGTTTTTAAGGTCTGTTGATCAGGAATTCCGTTAACTGGGGCTTGCTGAAAAGTTAAGAGAATCAGTTAATACGCGACTCAATCCAGTTCTATTGGCTGCATCCATAACGTTTGTTGCCAATAAAAATACTTGGGCGATCAGTATCGATTTACGTTGCGGAAGTGTATTATTCCGAATAGTTTCAAATGATATTTTTTCTAAAAATTATTCAGATTTAGCACGATAATTTGGAGAGGCTGCGTTGACCATTAGTGTCTTAGATTTATTCAATATTGGGGTTGGACCTTCAAGCTCGCATACTGTCGGGCCAATGAGAGCGGCCAAGCAATTTGTTGAACAGTTGGATCAAGAAGGCAAGCTGATGCAAATTAGGCGTGTTGAATCCAAACTGTACGGATCGTTAGGTGCGACGGGACGAGGTCACGGGTCTGACAAGGCTATTATACTCGGACTAATGGGGGAAAGCCCGAAAACTGTTGATGTCGACAAAATTGATGAGATGGTTCTTAGTGTCCGGGAGGGCAACAGGATCACTCTCGGTAGAAGACTTGAAATAGATTTTAACGAGGATACAGACCTTCTGTTAGTTCCTCGGGAACGCCTCCCTTTTCATCCCAACGGGATGGAGTTCAAGGCATTTGATAAAGATGGTCATATCGTTTGTCGAACGATCTCTTATTCGATTGGTGGCGGTTTTGTCGTTTCCGAGGAAGAAGCCGAGGCTGATAGCTTTGATGATGTGGACCCGATTAGTCAGCCCTATCCCTTTAAAAGTGGGGCCGAATTGTTGGCGCATTGTAAAACATCAGGTAAATCGATAAGCGACATTATGTTGGCGAATGAAAGTGCGTTCAGAGATGAAGAAGAAACGCGCAAAAACCTTCTGGAAATTTGGCAGGTGATGGAAGCCTGCGTAAAGCGCGGATGTAGCCAGAAAGGCAATATGCCGGGGCTTAAAATTAAGCGTAGAGCCGCCGATATGTACGAACAGTTGGCCTCAAGACCCGAAACTGCATTAACTGATCCGTTGACGATTATTGACTGGGTTAATTTATATGCACTGGCCGTTAATGAGGAAAATGCTGTTGGTGGGCGTGTTGTAACAGCACCAACCAACGGCGCGGCTGGCATTGTACCGGCTGTTCTGCATTATTATGTCAGGTTTTGCCCAGGCGCCAATGATGATGGTATCGTCAGATTTTTGCTGACGGCGGGTGCCGTTGGTATTTTATTCAAAGAAAATGCGTCGATTTCTGGTGCAGAGGTCGGGTGCCAGGGTGAGGTTGGAAGTGCGTGCTCAATGGCGGCAGCCGGTTTGACAGAGGTTCTCGGCGGTACCGCTGAGCAAGTTGAGAATGCAGCAGAAATTGGGATGGAACATAATCTTGGTCTTACCTGTGATCCAATTGGTGGCCTCGTTCAGGTTCCATGTATTGAACGTAATGCAATGGCGTCCGTTAAGGCGATTAATGCGGCACGATTGTCGCTTCGAGGTGACGGTAATCATTTTGTCTCGCTGGATAAGGTTATTCGCACCATGCGGATCACTGGGCGTGATATGCAAACAAAATATAAAGAAACAGCGGAAGGTGGGCTCGCGGTGACTGTTCCTATCGCGGCGACAGTTGTTGATTGTTGATAGAATTCCTGACGCAAGGCACAGAAGTATGAATTTTGAACCGAATGATATTATTCCATTGCATAACTATAAAATTGGTTTTGATAAACGTGCGGTCTCTTTGAAGATTCTTCGGTCTTTCATTAAAGGTTGGTATGAAAGTGCCGAAGTTAATCTGATCAAAAAAGTAATAAAACCGGATGATCGTATTATCGAATTAGGGGCGGGTATTGGTATAACTGCAATGGTCGCCAGTAATATCGTGGGCGACAAGATATCAACTTACGAGCTTAACCCTTATCTGATTGAATGGGCGCGTGATAATTTTCGGCGTAATGGATTTAATATCCCTGTTAATCAAGTTGCTTTGATGCCGGAAAGCCAGATTAATTCTGATACTGTCGATTTTTATGTTCATGATGACTTTTGGTCATCGTCTCTTACAAAACCGGATGTTTATACTGCGACCCTGCCAACCAAAGTTGCGTCGGTCGAAAAAGCAATTTCTGAGCAACAGGCCAATACCTTGATCGTGGATATTGAAGGGGCGGAGGTTGATTTTTTCAATCACGTTGAATTGTCGGGCATTGAAAAGATTATTATGGAAATCCATTATAATATCGCCGGCAAAGCAGAAACGGACGCCATGATTATGAAGCTAATCGCTCAAGGTTTTGCGCTCGATCTAGAGAAAACTGGTGACAGAGTTCTTTTTTTGGAACGCTAAATACTGTTTTGGTTCAGGGCTACTGATTATTTAATTACCTTAGTAAGGATATACTCAATATGTTTTCGCCTCCCGTCAAAGACATGATGTTTACACTCAATGACATTGTAGAAATTGCTGAACTTACAAATTTTGAAATTTTTGCAGAAGCAGGTTCGGATGTCGTCGAAGCGATCCTTGATGAATGCGCGAAATTGATGCGGGATGAAATTGCTCCCATGAATGCCATCGGTGATCGTGTTGAAGCAAAATTTGAAGATGGAACTGTCACCTATCCCCCCGGTGCGATAGAAGCATGGAAAAATGTTCAGGAACTCGGGCTTGTGGGCCTCGCGAGCGAAGTTGAATTTGGCGGTGGCGGCATGCCCCAGTCTGTTTTTGCCCCCGTGCAGGAAATGCTGTGCGGTGCCAACCTTGCATTCGCGCAGTTACCATCATTGACAATTGGTGCGGCTGAAGCAATCGCGGCCCATGGCTCGGATGAATTAAAAGAAAAATACCTACACAAGCTTGTATCCGGTGAATGGGGCGGAACTATGAACCTTACAGAGCCCCAAGCCGGCTCTGACGTTGGTGCGCTAACGACTAAGGCAGTAAAAGCAGATGACGGAACATACCGCATTCAGGGTCAGAAAATATATATTACCTGCGGTGAGCATGACCTTACGGATAATATTGTACATTTGGTCCTTGCACGGCTAGAGGGCGCACCTGAGGGAACAAGGGGTATATCCCTGTTTTTGGTTCCTAAATTCATTGTCGACAATGATGGTAATTATGACATCCGAAATGATCTAAGATGTGTTTCCATTGAACATAAAATGGGCCTTAAGGGGTCATGCGCGTGTACGATGGCTTACGGTGACAATGGTGAATGTGTCGGGTATTTAATTGGCGAAGAAAACAAAGGCCTGATGGCGATGTTCACCATGATGAATACGGTGCGTTTACATGTTGGCCTTCAGGGCGTCGGCTGTGCAGAACGCGGATACCAGCAAGCGCTTCACTATGCGTCGGAGCGCGTTCAGGGAACACCCGTAGGCGGCGATGGGTCAAAGGCAACAATTATAAATCACGCCGATGTTCGCCGGATGCTGATGACAATGAAAGCCCGCACAGAGGCCGCGCGTGCGATCAACTATATGAACGGCAAAGCCATTGATATGGCGCATGCTTCAAGGGGGAATGCGCAGGGAAAATATTGGCGTACACTTTCTGATGTTTTAACCCCACTTTCTAAAGCTTACGGGACCGATATGGGTGTTGCTGTTGTCGATGACGCGGTACAGGTCCATGGTGGTATGGGATTCATTGAAGAAACGGGTATCGCACAGATTTACCGTGATGTTCGCATCACGCCAATTTACGAGGGCACAAATGGGATTCAATCCTGGGATCTTGCTAACCGTAAGCTAAAAATGGACGGTGGTGAGGGTATTAAAGGCCTGTTGTCTGAGATTAAAGCCTTTGCAGAGGAAAAACTGAACGGCGATTTATCGAGTATGAAACCATCCCTATTGTCTGCTGTGGATGCCGCTTTGGATGTTAGCAATTGGTTCCTGGAGATGCATGGTCAGAACGCGCGCGCGGTTGCTGCGGGCTCGGTACCTTATCAACGGTTGATGTCAGAAACTGTTGGGGCCTGGCTTCTTGCTAAAGGTGCACTTAAGGCACAAGATCGGATTGCAGCGGGCGATAGTGATACCAAATTCCTTACGTCAAAAATTGTAACGGCACAGTTTTTTGCACAGCGGCTACTGCCTGTGTCCACGGCTCTGGCGTCAACAATCAAAACGGGCGATGAGCTATTGTTCGCACTGGATGAGCAGCAATTGGGCCTTGCATAAAGTAATCTCATAGTTTTTGGAGTAGACCATGAAAATAGGGACACCGCTCAGCGAGAGCGCTACACGAGTTATGTTATTGGGGGCTGGTGAACTAGGTAAGGAAGTGATTATCGCCTTGCAAAGGTACGGTGTTGAGGTGATTGCCGTTGATCGCTACGAGAACGCGCCGGGCCATCAGGTTGCTCATAAGGCAGTTGTGGTTGATATGACCGATCCCAAGGCATTGAGATCAGTTATCGAAAAATATTCACCGCATTATATTGTTCCAGAGATTGAGGCGATTGCGACAGATGTTCTTGCTGTAGTTGATGATGAGGGCGTCAGCACAGTGATCCCAACGGCGAAAGCTGTGCAATTAACTATGAACCGCGAAGGTATCAGGACGCTTGCCGCTGAGGAATTGGGCCTGCCAACCAGCCCCTATGCATTCGCTTCCTCGCTTGACGAAGTGCGTGAAGCAATCACAGGCGATATTGGTTTTCCTTGTTTGATCAAACCTGTGATGTCGTCATCAGGTAAAGGGCAGAGCCTTCTAAAGAGCGAGACCGATATTGATGGTGCCTGGTCATACGCGCAGGAAGGTGGTCGTGTATCGGGGTCGCGCGTGATCATAGAAGGCTTTGTTGATTTTGACTATGAAATAACGCTGTTGACAGTTAGATCGATCGGCAAGGGCGGTGAGGTTGAAACATCATTCTGTAATCCAATTGGCCACCGACAGGAAAGCGGTGATTATGTCGAATCCTGGCAACCAATGGCGATGAGCGAACAAGCTTTGGCGAACGCACAGTTGATAGCTGAGAAGGTCACGACAGCGCTTGGTGGACAGGGCATTTTTGGCGTGGAACTTTTTGTCAAAGACGATGATGTCTGGTTCTCTGAGGTTAGCCCAAGACCACATGATACAGGCCTCGTGACCTTGATTACTCAGAAACAAAATGAATTTGAGCTGCACGCACGTGCACTCTTGGGGCTGCCGGTGGACACATCCCAGACATTAGAGGGCGCAAGTGCCGTCATTTATGGCGGTATGGACGGGAAAGCTATTTCGTATGCAGGGTTGGCAGATGCACTCATGGAATCTGACACGGAAATTCGTTTGTTCGGTAAGCCGGAGGCATTTGAAAGGCGGCGTATGGGGGTTGCTGTTGCTAGTGGTGACGACACGGATTTAGCGCGTCAAAAGGCTGCTCTAGCGGCGTCAAAAATAAAACCAACGCTTAGTTAATCTATATAGCAGTATAAAATTATGGCCCGTGAATATAAAAGTTTTCCTGCGATCTATGAGTTGGTTAAAGAGATTCCGGCCGGGCAGGTCGCAAGCTACGGGATGATTGCCTCGCTGATTAAAAATGCAACGCCGCGCATTGTTGGCTTTGCTATGGCGGGAACACCGTCCGGTCAGGATATTCCCTGGCAACGTGTGATCAACAGTGCAGGCGCGATTAGTGAACGAGACGGTGCTGATCGTCAGCGTAGTTTCCTGAAAGCAGAGGGAATTACCTTCAAACCCAGTGGTAAAGTAGACTGGAAAAAACACAGGTGGCAGGGGCCGAGCGAAACATGGCTCACAAAAGCTGGGATCGACTTTATGGATTTTCTAGAGATTCAGGCTAAATGGCCTGGTTAATCAACCTTATTATTTATCAAGCGATTTTATCATTGCGATCCGCTCGCTCTTATTAAGGTCGCTTGTGCGCTCACTATCAATAATGGCTTTTAATTCGGGTAATTTATCATCTGGATCAGTTTCAATATAGCCTAGTGATTGATACCACGGACCATTAAAAGCAACATGCTTGAAAGTGGTTAAGCTGATAGCGTTGAAATTATGGTGCTTTGCCCATTCTTCCGCACTATTCATCAGCAACTTACCCACACCTTTACCCTGTAGTTCATAGTCAACAGAAACCTCAAATATGTGACCATGATTATCAACCATACCCAGATGGATAAAGCCTGCCAGAGTATGATCATTAACGGCTACAAAGATTGATTTTGCATTGATGCCTTCTGTGATATCGCGACTGTTCGAAGAAGGACGTTCAGTTACCCACTCCATACCAATATCCGAGAACTTTCTGCCGCCATGCTGTTCGATCTCAATTATGCGCGGTATATCATCATATATCGCAAGCCGAATTTTCATGTTGGTTGAAGGCAATCTTTGCTCCTACCGATTATTCAATAGCAGCATAGGCTAATGTCGCTTGTACTGCTTTCTGCCAATTGGCTAAGTGGTTGTCACGGCGCTCAGAGGCTATCGAGCCATTAAATTCGCTGTCGACGTTCCAATTTGTGCGAATATCGTCGAGCGATTTGAAGATACCAACTTCTAGGCCAGCAAGATAAGCGGCGCCTAATGCCGTTGTTTCCATCACTGTCGGTCGCTGGACTGATAGTTCGAGGATGCTTGATAGAAAATCACACATCCAGTTGTTTGCAACCATACCACCGTCAACTTTCAATGCTACTGCGGGTGCGCCGTCTGCTTTCATGGCTGCCAACAGGTCATGGGTTTGATAGCAGACAGATTCGACAGCAGCGCGGACAAATTCATTTGGGCCACTCGCGCGTGTTAGACCAAAGATTGCACCGCGCGCTTCTGGGTTCCAATGGGGTGCTCCAAGACCAGTGAAAGCAGGCACCAGATAGATATGGGTGTTTGGGTCGGCTTCCTCGATCATACGTTCACTGTCGGCCGCATTTTCAATGACACCAAGTTCATCGCGCAACCATTGCACTGCGGCGCCTGCGATAAAAATCGAGCCTTCGAGCGCGTAAGTTGGTTTATCATCTAATTGATAGGCAATTGTGGTTAGCAATTGGTTGTTTGATAAAATGATGTCGTCACCAGTGTTTTGCATCACGAAACAACCGGTTCCATATGTGCTCTTGATATCGCCTTTCTCGAAACATGCCTGACCAACTGTTGCGGCCTGCTGGTCACCTGCCACACCAGTAATAGGAATGGCTTTGCCAAACAGGGATGGGCTAATGTCGCCGAAATTGTCAGCAGAATTTTTAACTTCTGGAAGGACGGACGAAGGGACATTGAATAGGTTTAGGAGCGCTTCATCCCATTTGCCTTCTTTAATATTATAAAGGTTGGTCCGACTGGCATTGGTGGCGTCGGTTGCGTGAACGTGCCCGTTTGTTAGCCGCCATATGAGGAAGCTGTCAATTGTACCAAACGCGAGTTCGCCCATACTGGCGAGGCTCCTTGCCCCTTCTACATTATCAAGAATCCACGCAATTTTTGTCGCGGAAAAATAAGGGTCGAGCCGTAAGCCTGTTGTCTCTTTAATAAAAGCCTCAGTGTCAGGATTGCTAAGTACACGGCATGTTTCTGCGGTTCGGCGATCTTGCCAGACGATGGCGTTATAAATGGCTTTTCCGGTTTTTCTGTTCCAAACAACAGTGGTTTCGCGCTGATTGGTAATACCTGATGCCTTGATCTGATACCCTTTTATCTCAGCATCGTTAATTGCCTGCTGGCAAACATTGACAACACTGCTCCAGATTTCTTCCGCATCGTGTTCTACCCATCCGTCGTTAGGATAATACTGTGTGAATTCCTGTTGTGCGACACTGACAATCTGCGCATTGCTGTCGAAGACAATGGCCCTGCTGGAGGTTGTTCCCTGGTCGATTGATAGGATACCAATTTTATCAGCCATGTTTCCCTCCATTTGGCCTGCGATGATCCATTATGAAACCATAATACATTGTTCCTTAGTATATCTAGGGCGGTGTGAACAGAGGGTTTGATCGATTACGTTTATTGGTTTTTCGCTAGGCGATTTTTACGGCGTTCTTCGATGATTGGTTTTAGGATTTCAGCGTGGAATTTGTCGCAGCCTATGCATAGGTTTGCATAAGGTTTTCCTTGGGGTGTTTCGGTGTTTGAGGCTTCTAAAAAACGCTCCATCGACCAGCCTTCGCTTTTTCCCATACGTACCGGGTTTCCAGCATTTATGGCTTCAAAAACGGGATGACCTGAGAGATCATCCAGAATATCCGTTAGTTTTTCCTCGGTTAGGTTGCCATAGGGCGCTTTGGTTTTCAGGCAGCATGGGTAAATGTCCCCGCCGGGTTCAATCGAAACCTCTGATCCTGAATAACCATGATTGAGAAATCCTTTGCCGCCAGACCAATTGTTGCAGAAATTATCCTTGATTGTAGCCCTTGATAAGCCATTTTCCCAAGCCCGACCACGCGGCCATAATTTGCCGATCCATTCGTCGTCTTCTGCACCGAAGAAATGATAGACAGGGCCCTCTTCTTCTGACCAGTCTTTAACGGGGGCGGCGTGCCCGGATGGTTTCATGTTCCTCGCGTGAAACATGGTTTCCAGCTTTTCGATCAGGTCATTTTTTTTATCGCCTTGCATGCCCACATGATAATCATCCATCCCTGATATAGAAATCATCCAGACACCACGGGACAGAAGGTCATCAAGAATTTCCTCTGTAACCAGATCGCCCGTTGTTTGAACAATGATCCTGATGCCGCCATTATTTTCATATTTAGCCGTTAGCTTCTCAAGTACAGGGTACAATATTCGGGTACGAACAGGGTCCACTAAAACCTCGCCGCCTGAAAGGACAATTCGGCCTTGTTTTTTCTCAAAACCACCGCCCTCAATCGTGCTCTGGAGGTCAAGATATGTCATGGTATCTGGGAGGTTGCGGATTATTTTTTCATGCGCTTGTTCACCCTCAAGAACAACATTTTCCAACGCGTCTCTCACATACGGGCGAAAGCGATCGTCGTAGCAATGTTTGCATTTTCTGTGGCAAGCATACGAAATTGAATAATATAGCGATTCCATAAAATGATACGTATCCAATGATTAAAAATACTGAGAGTATAGAAGCTTACTGTGCAATGGGCAAAGCGCAGATTTTCACAATTGCGCGTGCAGTTAAGTCCCTTCATTAGTGTATTTTAAAACCATTACAAGGGTTTACATACTCCAGTTCAAGCCAATATGATGATAGAAAATAAATTTGAAGGGCGCATTTATGTCGAAACCTCAGTTTGATCTTTTTAAAACCAAACGATTTTGGCCATTATTTGCAACGCAGTTTTTGGGGGCTTTCAACGATAATGTTTTCAAAACGGCACTCGTAGCCATCATTACATTTGGTATCGTATCTTCTGACGGGATTATAGCACGTGAGTTTTTGGTCAGTGAGGAGACGGCTACTTTTCTTGTTACACTTGCACCAGGCCTTTTTATTCTCCCTTTCTTTCTCTTTTCAGCAATTGCAGGGCAGTTAGCGGATAAGCTCGAGAAATCGAAACTGATCCGGTATGTAAAGCTGTTTGAAATTGGCATTATGGCCATTGGAGCATTTGGGTTTTTTATCAAAAGTATTCCTTTGTTGATGGTTGTTCTGTTTTTGATGGGGACGCAGTCCACATTTTTTGGACCTTTGAAGTATGCGATTATTCCTGACCATTTGAATGAAAATGAATTAATTGGCGGTAATGCACTTGTTGAGTCTGGAACTTTCTTAGCCATATTGATCGGTACTATTCTTGGTGGGTTATTACCTGATGCGGGGCTTTTGATTGTTTCTATCCTGATTGTAGTTTTTGCAGTTGCTGGGTTTTTAACCTCTAGAAACATACCAGTTGCTGAACCAAAAGCCCCCGATCTGAAGGTGAACAAGAATTTTCTCAGTGAAACATTCTCGCTGATCCGGGAGGTCCACAAGCGCGAAGTTTTACATCTGGCCATTATGGGGATCAGTTGGTTTTGGTTCTTTGGGGCTACATATCTCGCTCAGTTTCCCAATTATGTTGATTTGGTCTTAAATGCTGACGCGAAGGTATTCACGCTTTTGCTTGCTACTTTTTCATTAGGTATTGGCCTTGGGTCAATGCTGTGTAACCGATTGTTAAACGGTGCCATTACAGCTCGCTTTGTACCTGTGGCAGCAATTTTCATGGCGGCTTTTGGTGTAGACTTGTATTTTGCCAGTGTTGGGTTTGAAAATGTTACAGGCTCCAAGTTTGATCTCTTTGCTTTTTTAACTGCAGACGGTAGTTGGAGGATATTGCTTGATATACTTGGGATATCGATTGCAGGTGGTATCTATATTGTTCCTTTGTATACTATTCTTCAATCCCGTAGTCCAAAACACCTCAGAGCACGAGTGATTGCCGCCAATAATGTTATGAATGCTGTTTTCATGGTTGGTTCCGCAATATTATCAACTGCGTTGCTGGCATTTGACTTTACCATCCATGGGATCTTTTTGGTTATTTCCCTGCTTTCCATTGGGGCTGCTATCTATATCGTTAGGCTACTGCCTCAGGATTTGGTTCAATCCATTGTTAGAACAGTGCTTAAATTGTTTTACCGCGTCGAGGTGAAAGGGATCGAGAACTACCATAAGGTCTCTAATAAGGCAGTGATCATTGCAAATCATACCTCCTTTTTGGATGGCCTATTGATCAGCGCGTTCTTACCGCATCAGCTTACGTTTGCGATTAATACGCACATTGCAAACCGCTGGTGGGTAAAGCCTGCGTTTGCGCTTTTTGATTTGCTAACTATTGATCCAACCAACCCCATGTCTACCAAATCACTGGTTAAGGAAGTTAAAAAAGGACGGCGGATCGTTATCTTCCCCGAGGGACGTCTTACTGTAACGGGTGCCTTGATGAAGGTCTATGAAGGACCGGGAATGATCGCAAACCTTTCGAACGCACCTATTCTACCTATTCGTATTGATGGCGCGCAATTTAGTCCATTTTCGCGCTTGAAAGGGCTATTGAAACTGAGGCTTTTTCCCAAGATTACCCTGTCAATTGAGGAAGCGGTTCGTTTTGAGGCACCAGAAGGCTTGTCGGCGCGTGCCCGCCGTGCATGGCTCGGGGAAGCACTTTATGAATTAATGTCAGACTTGATGTTTCAAACGAGCAATATTGAGCAAACTTTGTTCGAAAGTGTTCTGGAAGCCAAAAAAATGCATGGCCGAAAGCAAGTAGTCCTTGAGGATATTGAGCGTAGCCCCATCACATATTCAAGATTGATCATGGGATCATTTGTTCTTGGCGGCAAAGTGAAAAAATATGCAAGCGCAGGTGAAAATGTTGGCCTTTTGCTGCCGAACTCGGTTGGTGCTGTTGTAACCTTTATGGGGTTGCAGGTTTATGGCCGTGTGCCTGCGATGCTGAATTATTCAACAGGAATAAAAAATATTAAGGCTGCTTGTACTGCGGCGAAGGTCAAAACAGTTTTAACCTCTAGAAGGTTCATCGAACTGGGGGAACTTGGGCATATCACAGAAGCCTTGGCAGAAGATCATCAGGTTATCTATCTTGAGGATATAAGAGAAAAAATTGGGCTGGTGTCAAAGCTGAAAGGCATGTTAATGGCTTTTATGCCTACGATCTGGCACCGACACCTCAGTGCAAAGGCACAGGCAAACGACCCGTCGGTGATATTATTTACATCTGGTTCTGAGGGAATGCCCAAAGGTGTTGTTCTCTCGCATAAAAATATTCAGGCGAATAGATTGCAGATCAGCGCTCGTGTGGACTTTTCACCTGCGGATACGGTGTTTAATGCCTTACCGATTTTCCATTCTTTTGGGTTAACGGGCGGATTGTTGTTACCGCTATTGTCGGGCCTTAAGACATTTTTGTATCCTTCACCCTTGCATTACCGAATTGTGCCGGAACTTATTTATGATACGAATGCAACCATTATGTTTGGAACGGATACATTCCTGTCCGGATATGCAAGGTTTGCACATTCGTATGATTTTTACTCTATGCGTTATATTTTCGCTGGCGCCGAGAAACTAAAACCGGAAACCAGAAACACATATGCAAACAAGTTTGGTGTTCGCATATTTGAGGGATACGGCGCGACCGAAACAGCACCGGTGCTTGCGGTTAATACGCCAATGCACGTAAGGCCCGGTACTGTTGGTAAATTGTTACCCGGCATAGATCATAAACTGGAACCAGTACCCGGTATCGATGCCGGAGGTAAATTGATTGTATCCGGTCCCAATGTCATGAAGGGGTACTTTAGGCATGAGAAACCAGGTGTTTTGGAAGAACCTGCTGGTGGCTGGTACGACACAGGCGATATTGTAGAGCTGGATGATGATGGTTTTGTAAAGATCGCGGGTCGGGCGAAACGTTTCGCGAAAATAGCAGGCGAGATGGTTTCCCTAACCGCAGTTGAGCTGGCGGTGTCTACGCTTTGGCCTGATAATATGCATGCTGTTCTCTCTGTTCCTGATGCAAAGAAAGGTGAGCAACTTGTGTTGCTAACGACTGTCAAAGACGCGAGCAAAGATGAATTAAGGTCATATTTGCAGAGAGAAGGATTATCCGAGTTAATGATACCCAAATACGTCAAGTCTGTTGATGAGGTTCCGGTCCTTGGAACTGGTAAAACGGATTATGTGTCGGCGCAGGCTCTAGCAAATGAATATGCGACCTAAGTCATAGTTCAGATAAAAAGGACGCGAAATGCGTCCTTTAAGTCAGTTTCATAAAGGGAAGTGTGCACTAATTTTTAACGGCGATGCATTCAACCTCAAGCTTGTAACCAAGGCCTAAACCGCCGACTTCGAAAGCACTGCGGGCAGGGCGATGCTCGGGTTTGAAATATTGAACATAGACTTCATTAAAAGAAGCCCATTCCCGTATGTCGGTTAGAAAAACGGTACATTTTGCAACACGGTCCATAGAGGATCCGTATTTTTCTGCGAGTGCCGCTATTTGCTTCATGACCAGATGAGCCTGTCCCTGAATATCTGAAGGTAATTCCTCGCCAGCTTCGGCACGGGGAACTTGACCCGCGAAAAAGATCATGTTTCCTACGGTTACAGCTTCAGAGTATGGAGCATTGTTGGCTTTTTGTGCAGGTGTTTGATGGAAAGTCAGGTCTTGTGCACTCAACGGTGTTGCTGCACTGATTAGTCCCGCTATCAGAACAATTAAAAGATATAGACTGTTTTTCATAATTTGCACCCAACCATCCAAAAGGTTTAATGTTTACGTTACGGATGAAGCCATCTGTGAGGCAATGGTGTATTTCAAAAGCCTTTATCGTGCTACTTTTCCCACTTCACAATTCCGTGCGCTGGTTCTGGAAACTTGTTTATGTCAGTTGTGCAATCTAGGGTCTTTCTTTTTCATAAACTGGTGGTGGGCGATGTCTGATAATACTGAAACTGGGTGTCAGGATAGAATTAAACTGTATGGCTATGCGACCAGCCCTTTTGTTATGAAAGTGTCGGCATACTTAAAGTATAAAGGTTTACCATACACCTATGTTCATGTTCGGCCCAGAACAAACGAGGCGATTAAATTCACTGGGCAAACTCAGGTTCCTGTTCTGGAAATCAATGATGAATGGAGGAAAAACTCTTCTGACCTGGGTGCATGGCTTGATGAAAGGTATCCTGAAAAGCCATTGTTAGGTAATTCTGAAGCCGAAAAACAAACCATTTGGACAATTGATCGATGGATCAGTGATGTCATGATACCTGCTCGCTTCCGCGAAGCTGTTGATTGGACCAATAGTTTTAATTCCATTTTAAATGGATGGCGCCTTGCCAAGATTGTGAATTTTGGAACGGCTATTCCGCTTCAGTGGCGTTTGATGTGGCCGGTTGGGGTTAAGCGCGCGCCTTTCATTGTGGATATGGTAAACACGCTGGATCGCAGTGAACCAATGGAAATTATGCGATCCAGAATATTGGACGAATTGGAAGCGCATATCGAGGACGGACCTTTTCTGGGTGGATTAAAATTGCCTTCTCTGGCTGATTTTTCGGCTTACCCAATTATTATTTCGCCTTGGTTGATTGGCATGCGAGGTGATTTTTCATGGAAATCACGGCCTGTGATATTAAACTGGATGAAAGCAGTGCAAAGCCATCTGCCGGACAATCCGTTACCCGTGGATGAACGGTTTCTTGTTCGTGAAATGCCGTTTTAAGATATAATGAAAGTAAGAAGGATATAAATCATGGCTTGGAAGACGATGAATTTTATCAAAGCGCAATTTATATCGTTTTATCTAACCTATTCGACGATTGTGGCAAGTTTTTCTATCTATAATCTGATTTCGAATGGATATAGTTTGCTTTGGATTGGTGTTGGACTGACATCATTGCCGATTTCTCTTTTGATAGGCTATTGGATGATCCGTCAAACGACACCGCGCACTGGTTCGAAGCTTCCCCTAATATACGGAACTGGCCTCGTCGGCTTGGGGCTAGTATTATTCCCGGTAACTGGCGGTCCGCAGTCTTTTGATATCCCGCATTTATTGGCTGTGTTGGGGTTTGGGTTTTTCCTTGCTTATATATATTGGTATTCAACACTGGGAAGAAAACCAAGCCCTGCGATCGAGGTTGGCAATGTGATGCCGTCTTTTGCCGCTGTGGATGGAAATGGCAATGTTTTTTCGACGGATTTTTTTGAAGGGAAGCCTGCATTATACCTATTCTTTAGAGGGAACTGGTGCCCTCTGTGTATAGCCCAGATTAAAGAAGTTGTGGCAGCTTATAAACGTTTGATCGATGCAGGTATCGAAGTTGCTTTGATTAGCCCGCAGCCAGAAAAGGAAACTCGTAAGCTTGCTCGAAAGTTTGATATACCGTTTCATTTTTTGACCGACAAAAATAATAAGGCCGCTAAAATCTTAGGGATTGAAGCGCCAAGTGGACTACCTTTTGGTCTTCAGGTTTTAGGTTATGACAGTGATACCGTGTTGCCGACAGTGATAGCGGTGGACAAGGAAGGGAAGATCATTCTTTCTGACCAGACCGATAACTATCGCATGCGCCCTGAACCTGAAACATTCCTGGAAGCATTTGGGGTTTAATCCGAAGTTAAGTAACTTCGGCTTTTTGTGTTGGCTGCTGCGATAGCGTGTTATGCGCACTTGGGCCAAGTTTAATATCGTCAAACGATGTGAAAATAAAGGCCAACAGATTTGCGATTTGAAACAAAGCGCCTGACGCAAGGAACATGCCTGCGATAACAGCCATTGGTGCATCGATATAACTGGCAAGTGTTAAACCGAGCCCTACATACAATAGGTCTGTATTTGGTAGGAATGGTACCCTTGTGAGGACTAATTGTGCGGTTAAAAACAATAGCCAGGTGGAAAAAGGTACATCTGGTAGAACAACCGTCCACTGTAAGGCCTGAAACAACAGCATCAAGATCAGGCGTGATAAATGAACGAGGAAGACCTTTTTTGCGACCTGATTGTCGAGGGCGATGATCTTGTTTCTAAACTTTATGATAAGCGGTAAGATAATTAACCCAACAAAAAAGGTAAGACCTAAGTACACCTTGTAATCTGGGTCGGCATCGATAAGGACTGATAATTGTCCGGTAATCAGAAACGCAGCTAACATCAATATTGTGAAAGAATTGGACGCTACAGCAGATAAAATCGTTGAATCTTTAACATTTGCAAAAACAGTTTTACGGTCAACTTTGGTTTTTCGTCTTGCCCAGAGGGCTATATATGCTTCACCCGTGTAGCTTAGTACTGCGAAATTATAGACGCGTTTGCGGATGAAAGCGTATAAACTGTTCCGTACGTTGATCTCATCCGCTCCCCACATAAAACGATAAGCTATCATTTCAAAGATGGGCAGCGTTAAAAACATCGCGATGAAAAATAGATAGTATAAAGGGTTTTGGGGTAAGGCTTCCCATACATCCGACCATCCAATCTCGGAGACTTTATTGAATAGAAAGATTGCAACAGCAACAACGATCAGTAGCTGGATACCTTTACCCAAGAGGATAATTGATCTGTTATTTTCTATTTCATTTAGCGTCTTAAACGATATGAGAGTTTTTAGGGTCTTCACAAATTTACCTTAGTAAAAATAAGCTCTTAATGCCTTATACGCTTAGCGCTTGAGGTACCATGAGTATAATCACGATCTATCAGGTGTGCGTTATTTATCTAAGTAAATTTAGTTTATAAGCTCCGGTGTATATAGCTCGGCGAAAGTTTTGTTTGTGCCGAATAGGTTTCCACGACTTCTTCATATTGCGCAAATAATTCCGATAGTACTGACTCCCATGTCAGGTTCTGGCTATGGCGTTCGCTTGCCAGACAAAATTGTTGGTGGAGTGTATCGTTATTAATAAATTCTTCTATTTTGTTGACGTACGCGTCAATATTTTTGGGGCTCACAAGAAAGCCTGTCACATCAGGTTTTACGATAACACGTGCCCCAGATGCATCTGCGCATATGGCGGGAACTCCTGATGCCATTGCTTCCAAGGTTACATTTCCAAAGGCTTCGGTGATGCTTGGGTTCACGAAGATATCAGAAGATGCGTATGCCCTCGCAAGGTTTTCGCCGTTTTGAAATCCGGTAAAAATAGCGTTTGGTAGCCGCCTTTGGAAAGCGTCTCGTTCAGGGCCTTCGCCTACAATCAAGGCTTTGTGTGTGATACCTTTTGTCGTAAGGCTATCAAGAATTTGCGCATAAACATCAAGGCCTTTTTCCAGAACAAGCCTACCGACAAATAGAATGACTTTCTCTTCTGGTTTGATACCTAAACTCTGGCGCCAAGCCATATCGCGCTTATTGGGGTTGAATAAATCTGTATCAATGCCGCGACCCCAACGGCGAATATTCTGGGACATATCATGTTCTTTTAGGAAGTCGGTGATGCAATCAGCAGGAGAATAAACCTGGTCACATTGACTATAAAAGGTTTTCATGTACCGAATTAGGTATTTCTCAAGCCACGCCATATGATAGTAGCGTGGGTATGTGTCAAAGCGTGTGTGAAATGAAGCGACGACCGGGATTTTATTCTGCTTGCCCCATTTCAAGGCTGAATTTCCTAGAATGTCGGGTGCTGACAGGTGAATAATATCTGGATCAAATTCGAGCAATTGATGCTTTAATTTAGGTGTAAGACCACATGCAACGCGGTATTCACTGCGGCCTGGTATCGGTATTGACGGTACTGAATTCAGGTTTCCAGCTGGTTTAAATGCCGGATTTCTACATGTTGGGGCAAAGACCTGAACGTTGATATCTTTTTTTTCCAGAAAACTTACTAATTGGTTGAGTGCCCGGTTGGCACCGTCAACAACACAATTATAATTACCTGAAAATAATGCGACACGTTTAATGGGGATATTTTGCTTATCAAAAGGCATAGTCACCTCTATTTGCTGCCATCGTTCTATGATTAGGATAAGCTCGATAAATCTTTTTTTTGTGACATCTTTATTGCGAGCTTGTTACAAAAAATACGGGGCGACAAAGGCGGGAATTTGCAGAAAATACTGCAAAAATAAGGAATTTAATGACACTCTGTATATTGTCGGGTGGTGTGAGCAGATTATACTCTGTCATGCTAAAATAACAGTTGGAATAGATTGCTATTGGGTTTGACATTGAGTGTCATCAAAGGTGCAGGCGGGATCTGCTTCTTGGTATGATTGGAATCACGCACATTTTATCCGGTAGCCTATCTCCACGCCGATAACGTTAAATTTTCAGTCGAAATTTCTCTAGTAACATACGTCTGAAATTACAAAGAATCTAACAGAAAACTGTAGAAATTATGGTTATTGTGTTTTGAGTGTATTTTTGATTAGTTACTGTTTTAAAAGTACTTTTAGCTTCTGTAGACTACGTATTATACTTCATTTCATTCAAGCGAAGAGTATGGATTTCCGTGGCGACAAAGCATTAAGATCAATTGTTGTGTATTTTCTCGTGGTATTTTTCTGTTTTCGAGTGCACACTGAAAATTCAAGCACGACGTTTAGTAATCATTTTTTCGGGAGGGATGATTAAACTAAACGGATTGTAGCGTGTTTATTGGGGGTGTATTGATCGGCGGATGTTTTCGCAGGTTGGTTGAACAGAATTTGCTAAGTGTTTATGGATTGAACATCTTAGTACTGAAGAGCACTGAAATGAATTTCAGTAAGTAACTCTTAAGGGGACGACGTTTGAGTAATGTGAGTATTGAAGAGACGGGGGAAGCTCTTCGTTTTGATGGTGGGATGATTTCAAAAAATCAGAATAACCCAAAGGCTAATGCTGATTTCACCGCAATCGTATTGGCGGGCTGTCGTCCGGGCTGCGACCCGGTGGCGCAAGCTTTCGGCGAGAAATACAAAGCATTGGTTCCCATGGTTGGTCAGCCTATGATTTGTCATGTGGTTTCAACGCTTGATAGTTCTGATTTTATCAAAAAAATCATCGTAGTATTTGAATGCGAAACCACCTTACTTGATACATGCCCTGAATTTGAAGAATTGCCCGGCGGTACAGACATGCAAATTGTGTCCTGTGGTAAATCAATAAGCGCAAGCGTAATAGCAGCGATACAGGCAAGCGGCGAAAACTGGCCGTATTTGGTGACAACAGCAGATCATCCTT
This sequence comes from Kordiimonas sp. SCSIO 12610, assembly GCF_024398015.1. Lineage (GTDB taxonomy): Bacteria > Pseudomonadota > Alphaproteobacteria > Sphingomonadales > Kordiimonadaceae > CANLMI01. Next base: position 3,451,890 of record NZ_CP073747.1, on the reverse strand, counting down.
TGCTGACAAAAGAGATGGTGGATCACTTTTGTACCGATGCTAAGGCTAGCAAAGGCGTTTCTGTGGGAATGGTGACACGCACGGAATTGGAAGCCAGTTATCCAGAGTCGTCTCGTACCTACCTCGCTTTTCGTGATGCTGAATTGTCTGGTGCGAATTTATTTGCGTTCGTTTCTGATGCTGCAAAAAATGCCATTGATTTTTGGGAGCATATTGAACAGCAGCGCAAGAAACCTTGGAAGTTATTCAAGGCATTTGGATATAAAAATCTATTCGGGTTGCTGATGAAGCGCTTCACCGTTGACCAGGCCTTTGAACGTGCTTCTGAAGTCCTGGGCGTGGATACTACTGTGGTTCGATTGCCGTTCGCTGAGGCTGCTATTGATGTTGATAAACCGCTTGATCATGATCAGGTTGCGGAAATTTTGCAGTGCCGTGCAAGTTCAATCGCAGCTTACGGTGTGCCCGCTGAGTAGAAAATGAGGTGATTCGTCTAGAAATTTTCTGATCCGAGAATTCTAGCACTCAAATCTTTCAATGAAATCAAAGATCTAAGTAAAGCCATGAGCGCTTTGTGGCTTGTGCTTGACATATATTTATGTTTTGCTATTAATATTGCGAACGGTTCGCAATATTAACGGAGCAGTATTCATGTACGTATGTATGTGTAACGGATACACAGATAAAGACATTCGCAGCGTCGTTAAGCGCGGTGGTGTTTCTTGTGCTACTGATGCGTATGCTGCACTTGGTTCTGGTTTCTGCTGTGGTACTTGCAAGGACTGCGCTGAAGAAGTTGTTAGTCAAGAGCTACCCAACGTAACCTTGTTGGCTGCTGAATAGCTCTTATCATCATACAATATAGTTGTTTGTTTACTCTGCAGATGGGCTCTGCAGTTGGACGTAGTTTTGGATACCCATTTTTTCGAGTAGTGAAATCTGCGTTTCAAGGAAATCGATATGTTCTTCCTCGGATGATAAAATATCACGGAGAAGATCACGTGAAACATAATCCTGAATATTTTCGCAGTAAGCGATAGCATCTTTAAGGTCTTGATGAGCAATGTGCTCGATATCAAGATCGCATCGTAAGATTTCTTCGACATTCTCGCCTATGCGTAATTTACCAAGATCTTGAAGGTTAGGTAATCCTTCCAGGAATAAAATTCGTTCGATCAAGCTATCGGCGTGTTTCATCTCGTCGATAGATTCTTCATATTCTTTCGCACCCAGTTTCTCCATGCCCCAGTCTTTGAGCATTCTGGAATGAAGGAAATATTGATTGATCGCTGTTAGCTCATTCTTAAGAATCACGTTTAAATGACGAATAACTTCTTTGTCGCCTTTCATCGCATGTCTCCATTTATAGTTTCATTTAAGTTGGTTTGATTTTTATCAAAAATACTTATGGGTTTCTGCTAGTCCTTATTAATATCAGGCGTTTTTTTGAATTATCTTTGCTATCAATTCGCAGTTTCAGATCCAAATTGTCGCGGTTGCTGTATATACTAAGGAGTAGGTTTTACATTTGTTTGAGAGCCCTGTATAAGGCCCGAAAAATATACCGAAACTTTAAATAAGACGGACTTCCAAATGTCGAACTATCTTGTCGCTGCTTTATATAAATTTGTTTCACTTCCTGAGTTTGAAGGTTTTCAAAAACCGATTCAGGAGAAATGCATTGAAGAAGATATTAAAGGAACCATTCTTCTGGCAAGCGAGGGCATAAATGGCACTGTTGCTGGCCCTGAAAAAGGTATGCGCAGGTTTTTGGATTTTCTGCGGAGCATGGAAGAATTTCGGGATTTGGTTCATAAAGAATCATGGGCGTCTGAGGCACCATTTCCGCGCATGAAAGTTCGACTGAAAAAAGAAATTGTTACCATGGGTGTACAGGGCATCGACCCTAAAAAGATCGTTGGAACCTACGTCAAACCACAGGAATGGAATGCGCTCATTAGTGATCCTGATGTTGTATTGGTTGACACCCGCAATGATTATGAGGTTGCAATTGGAACTTTCAAAGGGGCAGTTGATCCGAAAACAAAATCGTTTCGCGAATTTCCAAAATGGGCAGAGGATAACAAAGAGCTATTAAACAAGCCAAAGGTTGCCATGTTCTGTACGGGGGGGATTCGCTGCGAAAAATCAACGGCCTATATGAAAGAACAAGGTTACGAAGAGGTTTATCACCTTGAAGGTGGTATTTTGAAATATCTGGAAGAAATCCCAGAGGGTGAGAGCATGTGGGACGGCGAATGCTTTGTTTTTGATGACCGTGTTTCTGTGGGACACGGCCTGAAGGAAGGCCCATACGATATGTGTCACGGATGTCGTCGCCCAATCAGTGATGAAGATAAACAATCTGAGTATTATGTTGCTGGTGTAACGTGCCCATTTTGTCATGACGAATTAACGGATGATCAGAAAGAACGGTTTGCAGAACGTCAAAAACAGATGGAGCTTGCTCGTAAACGCGGGGAGCTTCACCGTGGTATTCAGTTTCCGCTCAGAGACGTAAACGAGGGTACGGCCTAGTAATGACAGACAATGCGCCAATTTTATATAGTTTCCGACGTTGCCCCTATGCAATGCGGGCCAGACTTGCGGTTGTCGCGAGTGGTCAAAATGTAAAGTTGCGTGAAGTTGTGCTTAGAGACAAGCCAGCCCATATGCTTGAAATATCGCCCAAGGGAACTGTACCGGTTCTGATGCTTGATGATGGAACCGTGATTGACGAGAGCCGCGATATCATGAATTGGGCGCTCAGTCAGTCTGACCCCGATTGTTGGTTGACCCCAACGGGCACTTCCAGTGAAGAAATGAACTCGCTTGTTGATCGGTGCGACGGCGATTTCAAATACCATTTGGATCGCTATAAATATCATACGCGGTATGAAAATGCGGATCCAATGGCCCACCGCATGGAAGCTGAGAAGTTTTTAGAAACTTTAGACGCCAGACTGACCGATAGGCCTTACTTATGTGGCTCTACTTTCAGTTTTGCTGACGCCGCGATCGCGCCTTTTATCAGGCAGTTTGTAAATGCCAGTCAAAGTTGGTTCCCATCAAGCAAATACACGAATGTTCAAAGGTGGCTAGCTGATTTTTTGGATAGCCCTCGTTTTAAAAGCATAATGCCAAAGTTCCCCCAATGGCATGAAGGTGAGAGCGAAATAGACTTCCCCCTCTCATTAAAGGTATAGAAAATAATGAGCATGGCTGCCTAAGCGCTTTATAATCACGCTTAGGAGGGGGAAATTATATGTTCTGATTGTCGTAACTCGGGCAGGGTTTTTATCATTAAGTTAACGCTACTTGCAGGCTTCCGAATTGAAAATAGAGATGCGATAAAAGGTTATTAATCTGCGATAAGGCGCAAGAGAGACTTTACTAATCGAAATAATCTGCATGTAATCGAATAAAGCTACATGCCATTTAATAAGGAGCATTCAACAATGACACGTAAAGCAAGGGTAAAATGGGCAGGAGATATGACTTTTATCGGCGAATCGCCATCTGGTCATGCTGTTGTGATGGACTCAGGCTCAGCTGATGGCGGGCGGGACCATGGAATTCGCCCAATGGAAATGCTTCTGCTGGGTATGGGGGGCTGCGCCAGCATTGATGTAATGCTGATCCTAAAGAAGGCCCGACAGAATGTTGTCGATGCATGGGTTGAATTAGAGGGTGAACGTGCTGATGATCATCCAAGATATTTCACAAAAATCCATGCCCATTTCGTCATTAAGGGTACGGATGTTGCGGACCATCATGTTGAGCGTGCGATTGAATTATCGCAGGAGAAATATTGTTCCGCCTCGGTGCAATTGGGGGCGCTTGCTAAAATCACGACAAGTTATGAAATTATCAATGCGTAGTAATATGCTCACAATCACGCGATCATGTTCGATGGTGGTTGTAATATAACTGAATATGCATAGATAATTTTACACACATTAGTCATAGAATTGCTTGAGGGAAAATATCATGACAGATACTGAATACACCCCACCCAAAGTCTGGAAATGGAATTCGGAAAATGGTGGCAATTGGGCTAAAATTAATCGTCCAATCGCTGGTGCAACCAGTGAAAAAGAGCTACCAGTTGGAAAACACCCTTTGCAGCTATATTCGCTTGCAACACCGAACGGTGTTAAGGTTACAGTTATGCTTGAGGAATTACTTGAGCTTGGTCACGCAGGCGCAGAGTATGATGCGTATCTGATTAACATTGGTGACGGCGACCAGTTTGGTAGTGGATTTGTCGATATTAACCCAAATTCAAAAATCCCTGCCTTGATGGACCGCAGCGGTGACACACCTCAGCGTGTTTTCGAGTCTGGTTCTATCCTTTTATATCTGGCTGAGAAGTTCGGTGAGTTTTTACCAAAAGACCCTGCTGCACGAACAGAATGTATGAACTGGCTTTTCTGGCAGATGGGTAGCGCACCATATCTTGGTGGCGGTTTTGGCCATTTCTATTCTTACGCACCGTTTAAGATCGAGTATTGTATTGATCGATTTGCGATGGAAGTAAAGCGCCAGCTTGATGTTTTGGATCGTCATCTCGCCAATAATCGTTATATGTCCGGCGACGAATATACAATTGCAGACATGGCGATTTGGCCTTGGTACGGCGCACTTGTAGCCAATCGCATATATGAGGCTGCTGAGTTTTTAAGCACGCATGAATATGAGCATGTCAATCGCTGGGAAAAGGAAATCGGCGAACGTCCGGCCATTCAGCGCGGTAAGATGGTAAACCGTGCTTGGGGTGAGCTTAATGAGCAACTCCGCGAGCGCCATGATGCAAGCGATTTTGAACTGAGAACGCAGGACAAACTCGAAGCTGCTGAATAAATCGAAATATAAAATGTATGAAGGCTGTCCGGTTAATCCCGCGCAGCCTTTTTCTTTATGTGCTCCACACAGAGTTTAACCAAAGCAATAATAGCGACTAAAAAACCAACACCAAATAGGGTGAATTTAAGAGCTGTAACGTTGACCTTTAAGGCATAGAGATTTGCGATATCATTCAGAAGCAGTACCTGAATAATCCCTTCAGTAAGATCTGTGGGAATACAAATCAGGCTCGGTAAAGCGAAATACTTCCCCCAATCCTTAAATGCTCGCAAAGCCAGACTGATGAAAAGCGATGCGTACGCAAAAGGGTAAAGGACATCAAGTGTAAGCGTTGCCCATGTATGAACAGATCTCTGCGTGCTTGTTAGCTCGGATATATGATGGCGAAGCTGTTCGATATCTATGATTTCATCGATGACAACAAAATCCCAATAGCCCATGACAAGCACGAAACTGATCGAGATTATAACAGTTGTTATAAATGCCCATAGAGTTGTTTTAGGGCTGTGGAGGAATGCAGGAAATTGCATTAGCCATCTACCACTTCGATAATACCAGCCCAAGCAATGTCTTTGTTGCGGGAAAGTTTATCCTCAATACCTTCAGCAAGGGCTTTATCAGCTGTTGTATGTTCCTGATAACTTTCACCCGCAGGTGCGAAATTATAAAAAACTTCATGCCCGTTCACTTCATGCAAAACTGCGTATTTAATTGCCATATGTTTTCTCTCGTTGTGTGGAGCCCAAATAGCCCTGATCTCTTGTGTTCGTATATCAGATTGGTGCGGTAGCGTACTTGAGCCATTCCAGTGTTTCAGGAAGCACTATGTCCTTAAGTTTGTCGTAAGTTTTTTGATGATATGTGTTTAACCATTCGCGCTCGGGGGCTGTCATAATCGTCGTGTCGATTAAGTTTCTATCGATAGGTGCCCAAGTCAGGTTTTCAAACTCATGCATAGTATATTCAGTTTCTTCGTCAACTTGGCGAACTAACACCAGGTTTTCAATCCGGATGCCATATTCTCCTGCTTTATAATAACCAGGTTCGTTTGATAAAATCATGCCCGGCTCCAGCGGAACTGGACTACCAAATTTTGCGATACGTTGTGGCCCTTCGTGAACGGCGAGGAAAGACCCGACTCCGTGGCCCGTTCCGTGATCATAATCAAGACCAACCTGCCACAGCGGGTGCCGCGCGATACTGTCCAACGCGTGGCCCGAGGTGCCATGAGCGAATTTTGTTGTTGAAAGAGCTATATGGCCTTTAAGAACCCGGGTAAATCGATCCTTCATTTCATTGGTTGGTGTGCCAATGATAACCGTGCGGGTAATATCTGTAGTGCCATCCAGGTATTGACCGCCGCTATCGATCAGGAAAATATTATCTATTTCGAGCTTACGGTTTGTTGCTTCACTAGCTCGGTAATGTACGATTGCACCGTTTGGTCCTGAGCCAGAAATCGTATCGAAGCTGGAGCTGCGAAGCAGGTCGCTAAAGCGGCTACGGCAGTTCCATAAGTGATCAATCGCTTTTAATTCATCAACATTGCCTTTCGGCCCTTCAACAGAAAGCCAGTGCAGGAAATCACAAATGGCTGCCCCGTCGCGAACGTGTGCATCCCGCGAGCCCTGCTGTTCAGTGGTGTTTTTAACAGCCTTTCGGATGATACAAGGGTCGGCACTTTCAATAAGGCGGGCGCCGGCACTTTCAAGAGCTTCGAACACTTTGGCATTATTGCTCATTGGGTCTACAAGAGCGGTTTTACCTGCTGCACCAAATTCTGAGAGATATTGATAGAAGGCATCCCTTGGTTTGATTTCAACAGAATTACCCAAATGCACGCGAAGGTTTTCATCAACCTTCTGATCGTTGACAAAAAGAACAGCGCTTTCATTATTTTTAAGCACTGCGAAAGCATGAGGAACAGGGGTGTTATCTACATCGCTACCGCGAATATTGAAGGCCCATGCGACACTATCGAGCATGGTGATAATGGCTGCATCAGCGCCTTTTTCCCTTAAATGCGAAGCGATTTCACTTCTTTTGTCCGCGGCCGACTGGCCAGCATACTTGTCTGCATGTGGGATGACCATATCAAGTGGTGCTGATGGTTGATCGTTCCAAACCTGATCTACGGGGTTCGTCTCGACGGAGATAAGGTTGATGTTTTTCTTAGCAAATTTTTGGGTAGCTGTTTGCTGCCAGCCAACAGTGGCAAGTTCGGCATCATAGCCAATACGAGCGCCTTCTGGTGCATGGTCCAAAACCCAATCAAGAAGGGGGTATGTTTCGAAATGATGATCTTCAATAAGATTTGGATCAATTTGGTCTTTGGCTTGGAGGGTATAGCGCCCGTCAACAAATAAGGCAGCTTTATCCAACAAAATAGCAGCATTACCGGCGGAGCCTTCAAATCCCGTAACCCACGCAAGGCGATGGGCATATGCGCCTACATATTCGCTCATATGTTCGTCGGTCAGCGGTATGATAAAGCCATCTAACTGTTGTCGATTTAACTCTTCTCTTAAGGCTTTAAGTCGCTCAGGTTTGGTTGTCATAGTTTGGTCCTTGGAAAATGCTTTTCAGATTGTTTATAGATGGTTTCGACTTTACAGCAATGGTTTTAGCGCGTTATTCCTCATCTATATACTTGTTTAAATGGATATCCTTTAATGTCTAATACCAATGCATTTCGCCTGACAGCACCCACAAATATTGCAGCACCTATCGCAAAGCGTAACCCGTACACACAGACCCATCATGGTAAAACCCATGAAGATGATTATTTCTGGCTCAAGGACCAAGGGTATCCAAATGTTACAGACGAAGAAATACTGTCTTACCTTCGCGAAGAAAATAAATATTACACTTCCGTAATGAGTGAGAAATCAGGCCTGACCAGTCAGTTGTTTGAAGAGGTGAAGGGCCGGATCAAGGAAGATGAGGACGGTGTTCCCTGGCAGGACGGTGATTATGAATATCGCTGGGCTTTTAAGAAGGGGGCGCAGTATCGAACATGGTATCGGCGCCCGCGAACGATCGATGCATTTGGCGGGGAATTTCCGGGCGGTGATTGGGATGTTATACTCGATGAGGCTTCAGAAGCGGCAGACAAAGACTTTTTCAAGCTTGGGGATATGGCGATTAGTCCTGATGGGCATTTGATGGCATTTAGCGCCGACACAAATGGTTCAGAGCGATTTACAATCTTTGTTCGTAATCTAACCACAGGTGAAACATTAAACGATCAGATACCTGAAAGTTCCGGGGAAATTGTTTGGTCGCAGAATAGTAAAAGCTTTTTCTGTGTTAAGGTGTCTGAAGAATGGCGGCCCTATCTTGTACTTCATCATAAATTGGGCGGTATGACATCCGATGTCTATGAAGAACAAGATACAAGCTTCTTTGTCCATATATCTGAAACAAGTTCCAAGCAGTATCTGGTTATTCGATCTGCTGACCATGTAACGGCGGAAAGCCATGTTTTATCGCTTCATGATACGGGATTAAAGACACAAGTTTTTGTGGGCCGTCAAACCGATCATGATTACTATCTGGATCATGGTATTGACGGATTTATTGTGCGCTCTAACAAAGATCAGGTGAATTTCTCTTTGTATCAGGCGAAGTTAGGGGAAGATGCGAAGAACTGGACCTGTGTTCATGAAGGCTCTGCAAATCGCTATATCCGTGGGTTCCAATTGTTTGAAACCTTTAGGGTCGTCCAAGAACGTATTGATGGCCTAGATCAAATCTTAATTCAGCCCAAAGACGGTGAGGCATTTCATATTGATATGCCAGAAGCCGCTTATGAGGCATCCATCGGAAATAACCCCGAATATTCTCAAACCCATTTACGGTTTGGGTATTCCAGCATGATAACACCGCCAACAGTTTTTGATTTTGATCTGGCGGCACGTGAGCTTGTTATTCGTAAAGAACAGGAAATACCATCAGGATATGATAAAAGTTTGTATCAAACCGAGCGACTGATGGTGGAAGCGCGTGACGGTGTTAAGGTTCCGGTTAGTGTTGTTTATCACAAGGATTGGAAGAAAAATTCTGGTGCGCCGCTCCATCTTTATGGATACGGGGCATACGGTCTTGGCATGTCGCCCTCATTCTCAAGTACCAGATTAAGTTTGCTGGACCGTGAATTTGCTTACGCTATTGCACATATTCGTGGCGGCGATGAATTGGGGTACACTTGGTATCAAGCTGGTAAACTGGATCGCCGTGAAAATACATTCAACGACTTTGTTGACGTTGCACGCTATCTAACGGAATCTGGATATGCTGAAAAAGGGGGTATCAGTATTTCCGGTGGTAGTGCAGGTGGTGAGTTGATGGGGGCCGTTCTAAATCAGGCACCAGAGCTTTTTAAGGCTGCTGTTCTGCATGTCCCTTTTGTTGATGTTCTGAATACTATGCTTGATAAAGATCTTCCGCTCACGCCAATCGAGTGGCCCGAGTGGGGAAATCCGATTGAAAGTGAGGCTGCATATGATCATATACGGTCATATTGTCCATACACTAATATTGTAGCAAAAGAGTATCCACCAATGATGGTTACCGGTGGGATTAATGACCCACGCGTGACTTATTGGGAACCCGCAAAATGGACAGCAAAAATGCGTGCTGTAAAATCGGATGACAATCTTCTAGTTATGAAAATAAACATGGAAGCAGGCCATGGCGGGAAATCAGGCCGTTTTGAGCGCATTCACGAAGTTGCGGAGGAATATACATTCCTCCTGATGGCATTTGATAAAACGGATTGATATATAACCGAACGTTTGGTTGTTTTTATTGCTTGCGCTGTGCTGACTCGTAGAACTGATGAAATGCTGGTTCGATATTCGATAGGTCGAAACCAGCTGCACTTGTAATTGCCATAATTTCGTTGGGTGTTTTTGAGCGATTAAGGGCAACCGCAAGCCCCCATAACATGGCGGAACGTGTGCCTGATTTGCAATATCCATGAATTGGGTCAGATGTTTCGCGTAACAGTTTTGCCAACTCACCGGCTTCCTCTATTGGAAAAGTGCCGCCAACAGGAAGAGCGGCAAAGTCCATATCATGCTCAGCGGCGTTGGACATCATGGTTATATTTAAGGGTTGTCCTGCTTCTTCACCTTCAACGCGGTTACATATAATGGTTTTAACCCCCATTTGCGCAGCTTCCGCAAAATCAGCTTTGGTCATTTGGGTGGAGACGGTGAAGTTTTCGTCCAGTTTTTTAAACTCAGCCATGGGTGTTGTTACCTTTTTTGATACATATTGCTATTTATTTACATCGGTGCATTTGAATAATAGTGCCATGCAAGCAATGCCATAGAACTTCTGTAAGGTCGCCAGCGCTCTCCAATTACATCAAGTTCTTTCTCATTAGGGCGTTCGGTCAATTCTATGATGCGCCCGATGCCTGCGCGGACTGCCAAATCACCAACTGGCCATACATCGGTTCTCCCTAAAGAGAACATCATATACATTTCTGCGCTCCAGCGGCCTAATCCTTTCACAGATGTAATGGCCTTCATTGCTTCCTCATCTGACATATCAGGCAAGGCCATAATATCAAGTGGTCCGTTTGTCACAGCTTCGCATAGGCTGCGAACATATCCAATTTTTTGGCGGGATAATCCGGCACCCCTTAAGGTTTCGTCATCAAAAGTCATTAGTAATTCGGGTTTGGGTTTATTATCCATCAGCGCTTCGACATGTTCGGCAATCGATGCCGCTGCTTTAACTGATAGTTGCTGCCCAACGATAACCCGAAGGAGGGTTGCAAACCCATGCGGCCGTTTGCGCTCATCAGGATATCCAACAAGGTCGATCGCCGCTTTGACATGGCCGTCAGTTTTTGCAAGCGTGGTTAAAGCATTTTGAATTGCTGGTTTGTCGAGTTGAAAATTTTTGTCACCCATATAGCTTCTCAGTGTTCTTTATATGTTCTATTGGTGTTACATGAAAGCCGGAAGAATTAATAGGCCCAAAATTCACCAGCTACTCCCCATGCAATCGTAATAAAAAACAAAAGCAGCGATGCCGCTGTCAGGAAGATAATATGCATATTCATCGCAAGACCAATAAGCCCGGAGGGGATCAATTTCCGTTTGGTGATAGAAAGCGTAAACATTGGAATTGTTAGGATTGCCATGAGGCCGATATTTAACAATAACCGCCAGAGAAAAATATATATCGGTTTGTCTGAGACATATAGCATTTCTGACCAAAGAAATATTTCACAGCTTATACTGATAGCGATTAAGGCCGCGCCGAGGAAACTAAACAATCCCATACGACGAATCTGAATCGCAAGAGGCTGTTTTTGAAATACAATCTTTGGATAGTAGACGATTGCCGATAAGAGGAGAGCGATTAACCAGATCGCTGGGTCTATCACCAGGCTTTTGTCACCCAATAGGCCAACATGCCTGTATGTTTGGTTTTTATACTGAAAATAACCGCCTGCGCGCGCTGGTGAAAAAACCAAAGAGTCATTTTGATCTTTATGATTTACATAATAATAGGGCGCGACTTTTTTGAAAAACAGGATGTTTTGCTCAGCAAAAGCAACACTGTTGTCTAGATTATCAAAGTCGCCTGTAAGGGATAAGTCCCCGTTGGGAAGACGGTTTATTTTGACTGTTGAGTTCTCGATATTTTGCAATCGCAATTTTAGAGAAGCGTTGGGATATTGTTCTTTGACATAAACACCGTTTAGGAATTTCGGTTCACGGAGCTTATCTGCCAATTGTATTTCAGGGTTGCCAGACCCTTGAGGAAAATACTCTTTTGCCAAAGTATCAACGAATGTATCGGTATCTATTTTCGGTGAGGGTTCGAAGATGAATGCGGCCCCCTGATCTGGAAATGCCACTATCTGGATAGCACTGGTAAGAGTCTCTAACTGAGGAACCCCATTAACATATGATTTTTCAAGCGATAATACTCTTTTAGGCGCTAAGGGATGCAGCTTCCAGCTTGGAGTATCCGTTAGTAACTCATAGGTTTCTGGCGATAGGTACCGAGCATTAAGGGAACGATTTCTAATCAATAGGCGCCCAATTTCTGCAATTAATCTTCCTGATCCTTTAACGTTAATAACAGGTGAAAATATACCCGAGCCCTGATCCCATGCGATATCGGTATTTCTTAGCCCAAGAGGTGTTAAAAATTCTTCCGTGACCACCTGATTGATTGGCTTTGCTGATACCGTTGATAGGACCTGAGCCAAAACAGCCCAGCCAACAGGGTCGTCATGGGGTATCTGTGCTGCCCCGCGAACTTGAATGATATAAGGCTTGAAATCATTAACGATAATATTGGGTGATTCTGCGATGGAATAATCCAAGTATGCATGCCACGGTGGTACCGCAAAGCCCGCTGTGTTTGAAAGCAAATCTTTGATCGTGATAACTTTACGAAACGGGATTTCTTCAAGAATATCTGGAATTAAAACGGGTGCTGGATCATCAAGTGACAATTTGCCTTGATCGATCAGGCGTAAGGTCACAGCAGAAAGAATAATCTGGCTGGTGCGTCCTAATTCATAATATTGATCTGCTTCGGTATCTGATAACCCATATGTAAAGGGCCCGTTGACATAAAATGCCAGATTGCCTGTTTGCTTGAGTTGTTCCAGTCTGGGTAAAACATCATCCTTGGGTAATAGGATAGCTTGGCCGAACGCCGCGACTTGCACAAACAGAATTAGGCATATAAAAGTGACCATTCGAATGATGGGGTAGGTCGGAAAACTGACTGTATTTCTACACAAGGTTTTTGTCTCGCTATCATATTTAGAAAGCCACCTATTAGTCTTAGCCGAGGTTGTCATAATGACCAAATCGAATTTTGTTCCGCTCGAAGGTTTTGTAAACCGGGATCATGAGGAAATGATTGAAAGATCGAAAGATTTTTTTGACATGATTAAGACGCGCAGAACGATTCGTGACTTTGCAGAAAAACCGGTCCCGCGTGAGGTTATTGAAAATGCTATCGCGGCGGCTGGCCGTGCACCCAATGGTGCTAATAAGCAACCATGGCATTTTGCTGTTATTTCTTCCGCTGATGTGAAGGCAAAATTACGCGAGGCTGCAGAAGAGGAAGAGCGTGAATTTTATGGAGGACGCGCTGGTGAAGAGTGGCTTAAAGACCTCGAAGTGTTCGAAACAGATGCCAACAAACCTTTTCTTGAAACCGCCCCTTGGTTAATCGCTGTATTCCGTGAAAATTATGGGATTGATCCTGAAACGGGCGGGCGTGTTGCAAACTATTATGTTCATGAAAGTGCCGGTATTGCGTGTGGCTTCTTGATCTCTGCACTCCATTATGCAGGCTTGGCGACACTTACTCACACACCGTCGCCGATGAATTTCCTCAGTGAGATTTGCGGACGCCCCAAAAATGAAAAACCGATTATGCTTATCGTTGCTGGTTATCCAGCGGATGAAGTGAAGGTGCCAAAACTAAGTAAAAAGCCACTTGATGAGATTATCAGCTGGATTTAATGCCAGTATAATTACTGAAAGCGGTATGATATTGCAATTCCACCAATAAACTGGTTCGATGAACCAATTCCATCCCCGTTATTCCCAGAGACTAACGGGGAATTTGCTGCATCGCCGAGCAACCTTCCGTATGAAAGCAACCCCAGCAACCGGGTTTGTTCCGTAAGTTCATAAGACCCGATAAGATTGCCATTGATTTCTGAAAAACCAGCGGTGGTTTGGAACTCAGTGAGGCCAAAACTGGAATTTTCTGCTTGTTCGGCTGTTATCCCGTAGTTGGTCTGGGTAGCTTCTCGTGATTGCCACCTGGCACGACCAGCGAGCGCCAAAGAAAAATCGCCATTTTTATATATGCCCTGGCCAGCGGTTATCCGTAGAGATCGCCCTTGTCCTGCGCCTAGCGCTTGTCGGAAGTTCGCTTCAATAAGCGTTGCCTTGGTGCGGTACCGAACATAGGTGCCGATTTCGATTGTTGTGTTTATATCGCCTAGTCCTGCTAGGGCGGCATTCCGGTTTTCTTGCCGGCCAAATAAAAGATTTACCAAAGGGCCTACTTCAAAATTGCCCTTATGATACAGGGGTATGTTTAATCGACCATTATTCAAATGCCACAGGTCTTTATAACGAATATTCACCATCGGCAGGAATCTGTAACGATAATTGTTTGACCCGGAATAATCCGGAACAAATCCATTACCCAAGCCTATTTGCACTCGGACATCATTTTTCATGTCGACGTCATCGGGTAAAATTAGCTCAAGGCCATCCTGAACCGTTTCAAGAGCGTCTGAGAAACGGTCAAAGATGCCTGTTCCTTGGGCATTCGCATTGAAGTTAATTACAAGTGTAAAAAAGAATGCATTCATCCAAAGGAAGATGGCACGCTTTAAGGCCAAGATTCTAAAGGGGCTGAAATGAAAATTACGAATTATCGACCGCATAAAGTACCTGAATGTGTTGAACAATCATTATAATTAATGGAACGCATCAGGCAATAAAATAGCTTTAAAATGGTAAAAATATGGCAAATAAAACGATAGGTTTTTATTTGATATGGCAGATGAAAAAGTTTCTTGTGCTTAGATGCGGCCAGATTTCATGAGCCATACAAAGCGAACGCTTAGTAAAACCCAGGAAACAAATACCCCAATAAAGGTACCTTCCATTAAGCCTAAAAACCCTCGATCCAATGAAAAAGCAAGGATATAAGACGCAGGTAACATAACCCCTACAAAAGACAGGGTTTGTAGATAAGTAGGCCACCAAGTTTCCTTGAGGCCTCTTAACATGCCAGCAGACACCATCTGTGAACCATCAAAGATCATTCCAACCGTGAAAATAAACGTTATGGGTATCAACAGCGTCACTATTTCGCTGTCAGAGGTAAAAATCTTTATGAGTGCTTCCGGTTGAAGCAGGATGACAATAGCGAGACCCGTCACGACAACTAAATTTAAAATAAAACCTGATAACCCTGCCAGCATGGTATCTGCGGCGTCTTTACGCGAGAAAGCTATACCCACGCGCACACTTGTTGCGATGCCAATGCCTACCGCAATCATAATTGGTAGGCCAAGCACCTGATACATAACGCCGTGCGCGGCGAGAGGAATGGTTCCAAGCCATCCCGCAAAAACTGCAATTGCTGAGAAAGCAATGACTTCTGCGGCAAGTGATACAGCGGATGCATATCCGATATGGCGCTGGTCTTTCCATTCCCGCCATTTGCTTTTTACTGGGTTACGAACACCAAACTTCTGAATGCTTGGTGCGTACCAAATAAATGCTATCGCAGCAGCAGCCAGAAATAGTCTTACGCCAGTTGAAGCCCATGCCGATCCGGTTGCACCCATTTCCGGTATGCCCGCAAATCCATATATCAGTATGTAGTTCAAACCAACATTCACAATGTTAGCGGCAAACATAAGGTAAAAGCCAATTTCTGCGCGTTTAATACCTTCCAGAAACATAGAGCAATTTACGAACAGAAGATTAGCAGGCAAGCCGATGGCTAGGATTTGGATCAATTTCCCGGCTTCTTTTGCAGGCTCATCACTTTGACCGAGCAGCGATAACCAAAACTCAGCGGGCCATGAAATGATTAGAACACTCAGGCCGACCAATAGCGTGAAAGGAAGTGTTCGGCGCCATACCTGGCCACACTCTTCATAGTTTTCTTCACCAAAAGCGCTTGCAGTCATGATGAGAATACCCATCATCAAACCAATGCCGACAACAAGCGCAAACATGACGACCGATTGATTGGCAAGATTTAACCAAGCCAAATGGTTCGTGGCATAGTGACCAACCATGGCCGTATCGACCATTCCCAAACCCAGAACACCCACACGCGTTAAAACGACCGGCAGCGCTAGGCGGCCGAGTTCACTGAGATGACGTTTTAACCGCTCTTTAAACCACGAGGGGGCGAGCGGGGTGCTATCCTTCAACATGAGGAACTCTTGAATTTTATGTTAGACTTAGAAAAAGAAACCTAATGGCTCGTATGCCGATTTTTGCTAATTGGCAAGGCTATTCGCTCACTAGCAGGTTATTTGGTTTGAAGAAACCCCGGCTTTGTGTGGTAATTATCACTGCAAACTATCAGACCTGTGTTGGTTTCGATCCCTGATAAATCTTTTGAGGTGATTGGGCACTAGCGCTGGACAAGGCTTTTGATAACACCTAGCTTGTTTTGCAAATAACAAGCGAAGAGTAAGGAAATCATAAAAATGCGAACTACCACTATTATCGGCTCTATTATGGCACTTGCGGTATCCGCGCATATTGAAGCGACTGATCAATATCTTACGGCTGATGCAATGGTTGATATTAAAACGGGTAAGATAGTTTCCAGCCCTGCTTTAATTATTAGTAATGGAAAAATTGTTCGCATTGGCACTCAAAAAAACCTACCTAAGCCTCAAGGAATGGATGAGGTAGATTTAACAGGCCATACTATCATGCCGGGCCTGATGGACATGCATGTTCATCTAACGGGTGATGCAACCACCCCGTTTTTTGTTGAAATGGGGTATTCTCTTCCGCGTCAAACTGTTGTTGCTGTTAAGAACGCCAAGACAACATTGATGGCGGGTTACACAACAGTCAGAAATGTGGGAGCACCTGGTTATAGTGTGATTGGTGTCCGTGATGGCATTAATGACGGCGATATCGTTGGCCCTCGTATTTATGCTGCTGGGCCATCTTTGGGCATTACTGGCGGACACTGTGATAATAACTTTCTAGCACCGGAATTGAAGGTGAAATCCGAAGGGGTTGCCGATGGTGTTGCCGCCGTTCGCGCCAAAGTAAGAGAAAACATCAAATACGGTGCTAACGCGATTAAATTGTGCGCAACAGGCG
Organism: Kordiimonas sp. SCSIO 12610; assembly: GCF_024398015.1. Lineage (GTDB taxonomy): Bacteria > Pseudomonadota > Alphaproteobacteria > Sphingomonadales > Kordiimonadaceae > CANLMI01. Next base: position 3,435,142 of record NZ_CP073747.1, on the reverse strand, counting down.
GTGTGTTTTCCAAGGGAACCAAGGTCGGTATTCAGCAATATACGGTTGATGAAATCAAAGCGGCTGTCGATGAAGCCCACAGGCGCGGGTTGACGGTTGCAGCGCACGCTCATGGAACCGAGGGTATCAAAGCAGCCATTATTGGTGGTGTAGACTCCGTGGAGCACGCAAGTTTTCTGGACGCTGAGGCAATCGAACTTGCCAAGGAATATGGTACCTATCTGTCGATGGATATTTATAACACTGAATACACGCTTACATTTGGTGAAAAAAATGGTGTTCCAGAAGAAAACCTGAATAAGGAACGCCAGGTTTCAAAACGCCAGAGAGATAGCTTTAGTCGCGCTGTGAAAGCTGGAGCCAAAATGGTGTTTGGTAGTGATGCTGCCATTTATCCGCATGGTGATAATGCCAAGCAATTATCCCGTATGGTCAGGTATGGCATGACGCCGCTTCAGGCATTGCAGGCAGCGACAATTAATTCTGCTACGCTTCTCGGACGAGAGGGTGATCTTGGCCTTTTAGAGGAAGGATATATGGCGGATATTATCGCTGTTCGTGGAAACCCTTTGGACGATGTCAGCATTCTTGAGAATGTAGCCTTTGTCATGAAAGAAGGCGAAACCTATAAAACACCTGAGCAGTAAACAGGGCCGTACACGATAACGCAATGCGTATTAGCTGAAAAAGCAGAAGAGGGTAGGGGAAAAAATATGTCTATTAGTAAACGAAATTTCTTGAAGCTAACAGGTGCTGCCGGAGCAATTGGCGCTGCGGGCGCATCGCTGGCAGCATCACCGTTAACGCGTAACGCAACAAGCGTGCAGAAAAGTAAACTGGAAGATATCACGGGTAGTGTATCACCAATCACTGTTCAAGAACGTGTTGATCGTGTGCGCAAAGCGCAAACATTGATGGCAGAGAAAGGCATAGACGCTATCGTTTTGGAACCAGGTTCAGCGATGCTGTATTTTACTGGTATCCGGTGGCGTAGAAGCGAACGCTTAACAGCCATTGTCATTCCACGCGAAGGTGATCTTGCCGTTGTCACACCGTTCTTTGAAGAACCAAGTGTGCGTGAAAGTATGACTTTTGGCGATGATGTTCGTACATGGCACGAGCACGAAAGCCCGTTTGAGCGTGTTGTTGGTATCCTTAAAGACAGAGGCATCAAAGCCGGAAAAATTGGGTTTGAGGATACAGTAAGGTATTTTGTTGTTGAGGGCCTTAAAACTGCATCCTCGGATTACGAGATAGTGTCCGCATTGCCGATAACGCTTGGATGCAGAATGTTTAAATCCGAGCATGAACTGCAACTTATGAAAAAGGCTAATGAAGTTACGTTAGGAGCCTATGCGCATGTCTATAGTCAGTTGGATAAGGGAATGACACCAGCTGATGTACGTGCATTGATGGGTGCATCCCAACGCGCTCTTGGTGGCCAAAATGCTTGGGCATTGATTTTGATGGGTGAAGCGAGTGCATATCCGCATGGCACAAGTCAGCCGCAAACGGTTGAAGAAGGACAAATCGTTCTGATGGACTGTGGATGTTCGGTCCATGGATATCAATCTGATATTTCAAGAACATTTGTTTTCGGTGAACCAAATAAGCGCCAACGAGAGGTCTGGAATACTGTAAAACGTGGTCAGGAAATTGCCTTTGAAGCCGCTCAGTTAGGTACACCAGCTGGCCAGGTTGATGATGCTGTGCGCCGTTATTATGAAAGCCTTGGCTATGGGCCAGGTTACAAAACACCAGGCCTTAGCCATCGAACAGGCCATGGAATTGGTATGGACGGGCATGAAAGTGTGAATTTTGTCCACGGTGAAGAAACTAAATTGGCGCCCGGAATGTGCTTCTCTAATGAGCCAGGCATTTATATTTTTGGTGAATTTGGAGTACGCTTTGAGGATTGTATATATATGACCAAAGAGGGTCCAGCCTGGTTCACAACACCGCCTGAAAGTCTGGAAAACCCAATTGGAGCGCTTGGATAGGTGCTTTCTCTTAAGGCTGCGACGATTTTTCTCTAGAAAAATTTTAGCAATCAGCTAGATTGATATCACGAATGCGTGATTCGCATGTTATAATCAGGACGTGTCTCAGATGGGGGAGGCATGTCCTTTTTATTTTTATAAAGACCCTTTTACGCTATAAAATACGAATTAATGTAGGTTTGGTGTAGCAACATTACTTGCTAGTGTGGGTGTCCACATTCTGAATAGGGTGATATACAATCGTTTCTGTCCCAAGAGTTTCGGTCTCTATATCGCGTTTGTTAACGGGTAGGGTTTTTCAATCTGCTATCCAGTTGATAAGTGCGATTATTGTTGCTCGTATCCTGAGTCCGGCTGAAATTGGTCTGTTCGCCGTATCTTATGCGGTTATGTTGATGATGAATGGGTTTCGTGGTCTTGGTGTCGGCGCTTACATGATCCAAATTGATGTACTGGATAAAACCGTTACGCGAACCGCATTTACATTAGTATCCATAATGGGTTTGATTTTATATGTGCTCACTAACTTTGGGGCATCATATCTATCAAATTGGTATGAAACACCCCAAATGGGAGACATGCTGAAAATACTAGCGGTAAATTTCCTTATTTTTCCATTTACAATTATGGTGCAATCCAAAGCAGCCAGAGCTCATGATTTTGGTTGGATGGCGTTCGCAGAATTGGTTGCGGCTTGTATTTCTTCGGCAGTGTCAGTTTATCTTGCCTATATAGGATATGGTGCAATGGCGCTTGCCTATGGCACTATTGCCTTCAGCTTTGTATCCACTCTTACATGTGGTGTTCGGCATTTCGCCATAAAGGATTATGGGCTCGGCCTTATCCGTGCGCGAGCGCTGCTTGCTTTTGGTGGATGGGTGACCGGTTCTAATGTTGTATATCAATTGAACACTGCGATGGTTGATTTGATAGTCGGCAAATTCCAGGGCTTCTCGATTGCCGGAATGTACGATCGTGCCGCGACCGTTACACGTTTGGTGTGGGAACAGATTTATCCGGCAATCGGTCAGGTTTTATTCTCTAGTTTCGCGCAGGAAAAACGTGACGGTCGTGATCTGAAACAGGCCTATTTTTACCGCCTTCGGTGTGTACTGGATTTATTGTGGCCATTATTGATATGGCTTGCGATATTTGGTGATTATGCGGTTCAAATATTGTTTGGCGATCAATGGGTACAGGCTGGATCAATTGCCCGGATCCTCGCCGTATCAATTATCTTTGCCGCTCCTTTCTCAATCGCAAAAGAACTGGGTGTTGCGCTTGGAAAAACAAAGGCGTTTTTCCTCTTAGATCTATTTGTTTTTATGACACGATTGGCTGCTGTGTTCGTCGCCGCGAGACATGATATTGAAAGTGTCGCGATTGCCCTGATCGTGCCTGCGGTTTTATACATGATTTTCAGTCAGTGGATTCTATCCCGGATTATTGACTTTCAATTCCACGATTTCCTGAAAACCATAGGCAGGCCGCTATGCCTTGTCGTCTTGTTAGTCTTTGGCCTTCTAGCTAGTCGCTTCTTCATTGAGAAGCTTGATGTTGATCTAGTCTGGGCATTCCTTGGGGCAGGGGCGGCCGGTGGTATTTATATACTTATATTGTTGTTTATCACGCGATCACCACTAAAGCATTTGGTGCTGCAAAAGCTAATACATTTTAAGCAGCCATAAACACAGAACCTGATTTCGCATAAAGGGATTAATTGCGTGCTTTGCCTGATACGCTTTCGCGGTGAACGATATATAGTGATGCAGCGACAATCATAACGGCACCTATCCAAAGGTTCCCTGTTGGCAAAAAGCCAAACACGAGCCAGCCAGCAAGAATATTTAGCGGTAATTTCAAATGATCAAAAGGCTGGATATAAGATGCGTCTGCTCGGTCATAGGCTTTAGCGATAAAAAACTGCGCAAGCATGGTGAGGATACCGAGGATACCAATCATCATGATGGCAAGTTCATCCGTGATAAGAAAACCACCATCGCCAAACGCTAGGGCAGCGTTGATGGGAGTAAGCAATAGCAATAGGTAAATGGTAATACTTTCTGGTGTTTCACTAACTGTTAATCGCTTTGTAATTAAGGACACACCTGCCCATAAAACGGCTGCGACAACTGGTAAAACCGCATCCAGGGAAAAGGCATCAGACCAGGGTGCTAGAATAATCATCCCTCCGGTAAAGCCCAAGAGAGTTGCAAGCCACCTGTGGGCACCGATTTTCTCACCGAGAAACAGTGATGCGCCAAGTGTAACAAAAAAGGGTGAGGTCATCACAAGGGCAATTGCTTGCCATATGGGGACGCTCGCGAGCCCAGCAATCCAGAATTGAACCCCGACACTTGCAAGTGCAACCCTGAGAAGGTGAAGTTTAAGGTTTGCGGTTCTGAGGTGAGTGAGCCCGTTTTTAACTAACCAGGGAACACCAAATAATAACGCTGCAAAATATTGCCAGAAGGCTACAGTGGTTGAAGCAAGGCCTAACCGCATTGTTACATACTGGGTAAGTGTGTTAACACCTGCAAAGCAAATCCCTGCGAGTACCATAAGGGATGCTGCTTCTACGCTTGAACTAGCCTTAGAGGTTATATCTGGTTGAGCCAATAACTTGTCCCTGAATTGAGTGTTGGAAAGATTCTATAGAGTATTCCCAACAATCTTCAATATGAAGTTATTATCTGGATCATTATATTATTGTGGGCCCAAGCGAAGACTTTGAACATGACTTACGTTTTATTCGCTGTCCTTGATCAGGTGGACGTTCTTTTTTGAGCGCTCATCAACGGTTAGCGTAAATATGTCAGGGCGGCCATAGTGACCGACGGCATCAAAATCATACTTACCCCGGGGGATTTCGTTCAGGTCAATTTCTGCCGTTAAAATACATTCTCTGCCGTATACGGCATCCGCTAATACTTCCCCCCTAGGGGCAATAATTGTGCTTCCGCCTCTTATCAATGGTCCGCCGCCTGCAACCATAGGCCCGCTATTATACCCTTCAGGCAGGTCGTTCACCGTCATGTACTGACATGCGGATAATACAAAACAACGGCCCTCGCAGGAAATGTGACGCATGGTGGATTGCCATGTGTCGCGGTCATCAACTGTAGGTGCGCAGTAAAGTTCGATACCTTTTGCGTACATAGTGGTTCGAAGAAGCGGCATATAGTTTTCCCAGCAAATCACACCGCCCACTTTGCCTTCTGGCGTATCAAGAACGGGTAGGGTCGAACCATCGCCCTGTCCCCATGTTAAACGCTCCAAGGCTGTAGGCATGAGTTTTCTGTGTTTACCAAGAAAATCACCATTTTTATTAAAGAAAAAGACTGAGCAGTATAAAGTACCGCCGTCGCGTTCGATAACGCCTAAAACGATTTGAGTGCCAATTTTTTTGATCGATTTTGACAGGCGTTCCATTTCAGGGCTACCAATTTCAATTGCACTTTCATAGTACCGTTTGAATTCATTGCGGCCTTCTTCGGTGCGATAGCCAAAGCGTGTGCCAAAATCACTGTCCTTTGGATAGGCGGATAAGAACGCTTCTGGAAATACTGTCAGCTTGGAGCCTTGCGCTTGTGCATCACTTGCTAAGTCAGCAAATTTTTCGATCGACCGATCAAGGTCAAAAATAACAGGTGATGCTTGTACAACAGCTGCTGCGAAAGGTGTTGTGACAGACATATGCGCGCTCCGATTATTGAAGATATATAGTCTGATGTAGGAGATTGCACATTATGAAGTCAATTGGCGAATTCGTGATGTGACAAATCAGGCCTAATCTAGAAAATGGTTGGCATACAAACACCTTAAGGGAGGGTATGCATGCGGGCGGCGATTTACCGTGAATTTGGCGGTGAGATAACAATAGAAAATATCAAGGACCCAGGCTCCAGTCAGGACGGTGTTGTCATTAAAACCTTGGCAAACGGAATTTGCCGAAGTGATTGGCATGGCTGGATGGGGCATGACCCCGCGATTAACCTTCCGAACGTGCCGGGGCATGAATGCTGCGGTGAAATAGTAGAGGTAGGCAAAGGCGTTAAACACTGGTCCGTTGGTGATCGGGTTATCGTTCCTTTTTCTGGCGGATGTGGTCGATGCACAAGCTGTAAGTCCGATAATCAACATATCTGCGATAATGATTTTCAGCCTGGTTTCACCGCCTATGGGGCCTTTGCTGAATATTGTGCCATCGATTATGCCGATGTTAATCTGGTTCGATTGCCGGACGCCATTTCGCCGGTGACTGCCGCGAGCTTGGGGTGCCGGTTTATGACCAGTTTTCGGGCGATGACGGCCCGGGCTGCGGTAGTTTCTGAGGAATGGGTGGTGGTCCACGGGGCTGGCGGCATAGGGTTATCCGCCATTATGATTGCCAAGGCATTAGGTGCGCAGACGGTTGCTGTTGATGTGAAAAGGTCTGCGCTTCAAAAAGCAGAGGATATCGGTGCGGATATCTGCATTGATGCGAGCGCAGTCGAAAGCGTAGTTGAAGCTATTATGGACATAACCGATGGTGGAGCACATGTTTCCGTTGATGCCCTTGGGTCCCCGATAACAGCATACAATTCGATTGCGTGCCTTAGGAAACGTGGCAGGCATATCCAGATTGGGTTGGCGGTTGATAGTTATAAAGATATGAAAATCCCGATGAATCTGGTCATTGGCCGTGAGCTTGATTTGCTGGGTAGTCATGGAATGCAGGCACACAAATATCCTGACATGCTTGAGATGATCACGGATGGCAGGTTAGAGCCGCAGAGGCTTTTGGGAAATACTGTCGCTCTATCTGATGCGGCTTCGATATTAATGACAATGGCTGAAGTACCCCCCGACGGTCTTTCTGTGATTGATGACTTTCAATCTTAGCCAGTGATACTTATATCTCTCTGATATAAGAATTTATAAAACAGAGAGGGTTTCACAAATGACTAAACGATTGCCTGATATTTTTGAAGACTTGCGTCAGGCCCTGTTTGGCAAGGGTAAGGATTTAAATCTTCAGGAAAGTGCCGTCCATGCCTACGGCGCGATGACACAGGAATTAAAAAATCTTGGCGGTGATACGCTCTCTAAAACTGCACAGCAATTCAATGAAGCCCTGCCTTATATTGAACGTGCTGGCTATGATGTAACTGAGGTTGAAGTTGCGTTGGGCCTTTCGCCCAAGGTGGTTCCTCATCTTAAGCTTCGTGAGTTAATTGATGAAGCTGAACAGCAAGTGCTTCTGGAGGAAACCAAAGGTAAGACATTAATCAATACGATTTTATCGTCATTGTTTAGAGCGAGCGCAGCCCGTAGAAAGCTGAATTTCAAAAGATTTCATTTTGAAGAAATTGAGTTGGAAATTGGTCTTATTCCAGGGGTTGTATTAAAATTTAGACCTAACAATGAGCATGTCGAAGCTGAAGCGATTGATCTGATCGCCACAAAATAAAGCTATAAAAATTATGATAATGTCACGGGTTTGTAACAATCGCGCAAAAGTGAGCTTACATTATTTGCAATATTAATAGTTTATAACTATATTAACCATGAAGCTTAATCAGTATTTAGGCTTCTTTCAGTCTGAACTCAAAAGGTGACGTTTATCGTCACCTTTTTTTCTATGACGCATCACTTGAAACCGCCAACCGTTCGGCAATGCGTTTTTCTTCTTCAATAAGCGCTTTCTTGAACGGTTTTCTTCCCCATTGATACAGTATTAAACTGGCAGGAAATGCAATCGCGGCAACCACCGCAGCGCCGTAACCAATACTTTCAGGGCCGGTAAAGAATGTGTCGGCGAAGTATCCAATCATAGTTGGCCCTAAGCCATATCCGATAATACTGGTTAAAAAGATATGGAATGCAATGATTTGCCCGCGCATACGATTGGGTGAAATAAGCTGAAGACTGGCAAAGGCGACACCAGCGGGCAGGTTAAGAAATAAATTGGAAATCCCTACCATTATCCACAAAGTTGAGGAGTATTCTAGAAACGGTAAAATAGTAGATGGAATGGCAAACCCCAGAGGAGCCAGCATTAATGCTTTCAAATGTGCATCCCGGTGCCCTTTTTTTGCGCCCAGATCGGCAGCAATCCCGCCGAGTAACAGCCCAAGCGGTCCAGTGACCATTGCGATTATTCCAAAGGTTTGCCCCATTTCTGAAGGAGCCACATCGTGAATTCGCAAGAAAAAGGCCGGTAGAAATGCAGCGGTGCCAAAACCCAGTGCTGCGATAAATGAAGTACCCAATGATATTGAAATATAAGCTTTCCAGCGTTGCTTAAAGATTTCATATACTTCTGAAAACGGCATTGCTACATGAGTTGCGCTGGTGCCTTTACGCGTGGGTTCTTTAAGGAACAATACCAATATAGTAATCAAAAGTCCCGGCAGGCCAACAAGCAAGAAAGTTTTCTGCCAAATTTTATCAATTGTGAAATCAAGAAACTGAATGTCAGGAATTGACGATGCAACAGTAATCATTTGCCCGCCAAGCAGATAGGAGAAGCCGATACCGAAAGGTATACCCATGGCATAGATCGAGAGTGCGGTTGCGAGCTTATCCTTTGGGAAACTGTCCGCAATAATTGACCCAGCCGCGGGCGATAGTGTCGCTTCACCGATACCAACACCAATCCGCATAAGAAACAATGTCGTATGGGAACGGGCAAACGCTGATGCTGCTGTCATAACACTCCAGATGACCAAGCCTGCTGCGATTAGCAGTTTTCGGCTTTTGTTATCAGCGATACGAGCGAAGTATAGACCGAAGATGGTATAGAAAATTGCAAAGGCAAATCCGCTTAAGACACCAAATTCTGTGTCAGACAACTGAAAGTCATCAATGATCATCGGGCCAAGGAGGGCCAGGATTTGTCGGTCAATAAAAGAGAAGGTGTAAACAACCAGGAGCAGGAAGACAGTATACCAGGCGTACCCTGTTGTTGGATACTGTATAGATGATTTTTCACTCATTCCCTAATGCCTCCCATTATTTCCCACCCATACAACCCTATGCATGTGTTATGGCTGATTGCAAGCAACATCTGAGCAGAATTCATAAGTTGCTATTTGCACTTGCTGATTTTTCTCTCTAAACACGTCATGAAAATACTGACGTTTAAACAGAAGGCTGATTGATATGTCTTTATCAGATATCACGCTCGAAGAAGTGATCGATACATTTGAATTTCTCGACGATTGGGAAGATCGCTATAAATATATTATCGATCTGGGGCGCAAATTACCGCCGCTCGGTGAGGATGAGATGGTTGATGCTTTCAAGGTTCGTGGCTGTCAGTCAAAGGTATGGCTTATTCCCGAAATTGAGGCCAATTCGATTACATTGAGGGGCGATAGTGATGCCCATATCGTTAAGGGATTGGTTGCACTTATGTTGCTTGTCTACTCTGGTAAAACGTCCGCAGAAATTTTAGGTACCGACGCCAAGAAAGTTTTGGCGGATTTAGGATTGTCATCCCACCTGTCACCCATGCGAGCAAATGGTCTGTTCTCTATGGTTGAACGTATCAGGGAAATCGCTGCGAACGCTGGTTGAAAGTAAGTTATATTTAGATATAGAAAAGGCCCCATATGGGGCCTTTTTATTGTCACTGTAATAGATGTTTGGTGCTTACAGGAATACGATAGAAATAAACACCGCGGCTATTGCGACAGGGCACACAAACCGCACAAGGAAGTACCAGATTTTGAATGAGCTATCATTCATGGCTAATTCTTCCATCATAGACTTTCTGCTGACGAACCAACCTACAAATAGGGCAGTGAACATGCCGCCAAGTGGCATCATCCAGTTTTTGGTGAGCGAGTCCTTTGCGTCCATAATAGAGTAGCCGAAAATAGAGACATCACCCAAAATATTACCGCTTTGACCAAGCGAAGAGAATATACCCAGAATAAAGGCTGCAAACCCGATTGTAGCGGCAACTTTTCTGCGGTCTTTACCTGTTTTTTCTGAAACATAGGATACAGATGGTTCCAATAGTGAAATCGCGCTGGTGATTGCGGCAACAGCAAGCAAGCTAAAGAATAGCGTACCAATCACGACACCGCCCGGCATTTGACCGAATGCAATCGGCAACGATATAAATACAAGACCGCCCCCTGCACCTGGATTAAGACCATATGCAAACACGATCGGGAAAATCGCGAGGCCCGCCAATACAGCGACGCCCGTATCAGCACTTGCGATAATGGCGGCTGATTTACCGATATTCACATCACGTTTCAAGTAAGCCCCGTATGTCATAATGGAACCGAGCGCTAGAGAGAGCGAGAAGAAGGATTGGCCTAACGCATTAAGCGCGACATTCAGCGTTAATTTTGAGAAATCTGGCGCAAATAAGAAACTCAGGGTTTGTGCAAAGGCACCAGTGAACGCCGAATAAATCACAAGGCCGACCAGCAAAACAAATAATGCTGGCATTAGGAAGGTAACGGCTTTCTCAAGACCACCTTCGACGCCCTTGGCAACGATAAATATCGTAATGCCCATAAAGGCCGCATGAGAAATAATTGGTAAATATGGATCAGCGATGAAGGAGGTGAAGACCTCTGCTGAACTGTCCGCTGCCAGACCGGAGAAGCCGCTAAGGGCTTTTACTACATATGCCAATACCCAGCCGCCTACTACGGAATAGAAGCTGATAACGATAAAGGCACCAATAACACCTGACCAACCGATAAGTTGCCAAAGGGTGCTCTTGCCTTCTTCCTCGGCGATTTTTTTCATCGAGCCGATTGGGGACATTCTTCCACGGCGGCCAAGGGATAATTCAGCGATCAGCAATGGCATACCAATTACGAATACGAAAAACAGATAAATCAGTACGAATGCACCGCCGCCACCTTGGCCAGCTTCATATGGAAAACCCCATATATTACCAAGACCAACTGCACTGCCAACCGCGGCCATAATGAATGCCCAGCGTGATGACCATTGAGCGTTTGAAGAAGACGCCATGAGAATATTCTCCCCTATAAGTGTGCTTCCACAGTCATGGAAACAGAAACCCAGATTTTACCCCACCTTTTAAACTGGCCTGAGGCCAATTCAATTTTTGTGGCATACTATAAGCGCTTCCCGCGTTTCGCCAGTTATAAATCGGATTTCATGCTAAATGGTATGATCATGCTAAAAACATTAGCGTTCTGATAATTTTATTTTGCTGTATCGAGGACGCGGCAGTATTCTTCTTTAGAACGAATGATCACACACAAGCGATCCGCGTCAGACCATTCATTAACGCGGACACCGAGCCTCCACGCGGTTCCGTTTTTCGCGGTGACTTGCCAGTCTTGAATGTGACCGACAAGTGCCGGATATTTGTCCTCTAACCTGCTGCGATATGAATTTGCGTTTTCTAGTGTGCCGTAGGAGGCGATATGGGAAAACCATCGACCATTCGCATTTACACTTTCAGGCAAAGTAACCTCAAGTGGTTTAAAGAAAGGATTGGCTTGCGATGGTTTGTCGTTGGGTTTGATCGCCTTTGGTTTCTCGGCGGCCTTTCTCACTATTGGCTCTGGAGTAGGTGTTTGCACTATTTGAATAGGTTGACGCGGTGCGGCTGCTAGTCCCGCATGCAACGGTTTAAGCGGACCAACAAAATTGACGCCGAGTGATTTCAATTGGCTATCAATAGCGCTGAGGCGCATGGTAATGATGGCACGTATTGTGCCTTCGAAATGTTTTGTGTTGCCACAAGTTAACGAGACGGCTGTGTCATCCAAAGTGGTTTTGTCAAGTGACGTATAAATCGCCTTTGCCCTTATCGGATGGCCATCCAGTTCATAGGCGTAGGCACTAAGAAAACGATCATATGTTTGAAAGGACTGGAATTGACTAAGGATTGAAGGGACACCCTCTGGACGATTTTCGCAAATGGCCGTTTCTATGGGGCCTAAAGTCACCACTTCATTTGCCCCTAAGGTGTCAGGGTCGTTGATGTTTGTTGTGTCTAGGCTGTTGCCAGCACCGCATGCGGACAGAATAATAACACACGATATCATCAGTGAACTGGATTTTAGGCGTTTCATTGTAAGTTCCAGTTTATTGATTGGTATCCAAAATAATACGGTGGTTGCGCGTGTTTACGGGTCTTGCGTTATTACCGCTTAATGCATTCAGCATGTTAATTTGCTGGGGGGAAGCCTCGATAGGTGTTTTGAGAATATACCAATTCACCCCTTCAGTGCAGGGCGGTGTCGTCAAGGATCCATTATATCGATAATAGGCCTTATTGTGCGGCGTCAGATCACGGGCGTTGAAAACCACTTTATCATTCTTGCTTGTTTGTCCTGCTTCAAGTGGAAGATTGGCTATAATCTCATTAAGGGCAAGATTTTCGGAACCTGTTGCACCAAAAATACTTAGGATTGCGACTTCGCCATTTTTATTTTGATGAGTTAATTGGATTTCGAGCGGATAGCGATTACCAGCAATAGTGTGTTCGGCAGGGCTCTTGAACGTCAAGGTTTTGAGTTCATACGCGCTGGCACCAACATTCAAAACACTTTGGTTGCTATAATTCTGAACGATATGTTTGCCGTGGTGGCGCAGGTCAACTGGATGAACATTATAGTTTAGTTGCAAATCATGCAGGATTGCAGGATCAGTACCCTCGATGTTTATTGGGGATTGGTATTGGCCAGCGCTGCATAGTTTATAGTCGGGGGATAAATTGCCCCAGTTATCCGGTCCGGTATTTCCTTCATAGGACCATGCATCTTGTGCAACTGTATTTGTAGATAAAAATATCAAAGATACAGTGATTGCCGATGAAATGATGAGTTTAATCATTTTAGGCCCTTTAAGCTATTGTTATAATATAGTTTCTTTCTATTACCGATTACAATCAATCAGTAAAGAAATAAGGTTAATAACTGGTGTATTTTACGGCGATTCCTGCGTAGAATATCAATGAATTCACTGTGATAGTGCAAGGGGCGTCTATGCTTCAACTACGACCAAACTGCGAACATTGCGATAAAAACCTGCCAACCGATAGTGGTGAGGCAATGATCTGCTCTTATGAGTGTACGTTTTGCATTGATTGTGTAGACGCTGTTCTCGAAAATGTTTGCCCTAATTGCGGCGGTGGGTTTGTAAAGCGCCCTATTCGACCTCGGCAGGAATGGCGGAAAGGTGTGTCTAGGGATCATCAACTCCCGAATTTAGAGCGCGTACATAAGCCTGTTGATGTCGCGCAGCATAAAAAATTTGCGGGAAATATAAAAGATATTGATCCGCAACACCGCTGATCGGCGTTGCAAAACCTTCGGGTATTGCCGGTATTTAAAAGACAGGGCGTTCTTTCAATAGGTCATAAGCCGCTTGAATTTCTTGAAATCTTTCAGCAGCAGCAGGGTCGCCTGGGTTGGCATCTGGGTGGTAAATTTTTGCGAGTTTACGAAACTGTCGTTTGATGTCTTCCTGACTAGCCGTGTTATCAAGTTCCAGCGTGTCAAACGCCCTGTTCTCGGTTGAAGAAAAACCGTCATCATCAAGTCCGCCGCCCCATTCGTAGGTGCGTGCATGTGCAAATGCGTCGGCAGACTCGCTCGTGTCGTTCATGTGGCGCATGGCTTCTTCGTCGCTCATACCCTGAAAGAAATCCCAGTTCCGATTATATTCGGCCGCGTGGCTTCGACAAAAATACCAGCGTTCATTGGAGCCGGGGGATTTGGGGGCTGGATGCTCACCCTTTTCATTACATCCGGCATAATCGCACATTCTCACAATTTCGGCTTCGCGTTCGCGGCCATATTCACCCCATCGGGGGAACCCGAAATTTTTAATGTCACTTGGCATGTGTTACTCTTGAAAAACATATCCATCGGTGCAGTGCTTTACACCATAAAAATATACTCGTCCAGACATGAGAAAATTATAGCATAAGAGCAGGAGGGGCACATGAATAAATTTGAAGCTATCTATGATATGGCGGCTCTGCACAAAGGAAGTATTGACGTTGTTCAATCCCTAATGCCTGAAATTAAATCTAATGAAGACCTCCTCTTGCGCACGGATGATAGAATTCTCTCTGAAATGACAAAGGCGATTTTCAAGGCTGGATTTAGCTGGAAGGTGATTGATAGCAAGTGGGACGGGTTTGAAGCCGCTTTTGAAAGATTTGATCCGGTTCGTTGGAAATTTATGTCAGATGATGATTTGGATAGCCTCTTGAAGGATACGAGGATTGTTCGCAACGGCATGAAGATTGTGACAGTGCGCGAGAATGCGTCCTTAGTCTGTGATCTTCAGGATGAATATGGTTCTGCCGCAAAATGTATTGCTGAATGGGAAATGACCGATTTTATTGGGCTTCTTGACATGCTCAAGAAAAGGGGGAGTAGATTGGGCGGTGCTACCGCACAGTTGTTCTTAAGGTTTATAGGAAAAGACGGATTTGTCTTGTCAGAGGATGTAACGAAAGCCTTGATACGTGAAGGTGTGGTTGACAAAAAACCAACGTCAAAGGGCGCGATGCGGAAAGTTCAGGATGCATTTAATATCTGGCATCTTGAGAGTGGCAGGCCATATGCGCATATTTCGAGAATTTTAGCACTGAGTGTTGGCTAGGGTGGGTATTAGGAACGGGTAGTCGATATACAAGATAAAGGCGTGTAATACTGATTACACGCCTTTTAAATGTTTCAATTACCTTTGGTTAGGAAGCTTTCGGGCCAGCCGTTTTAACCTGATCATCCACGTGGTCGATAAAGGTCTTAAAGTTATCGACAAACAAGCCGACCAGGTATTCCGCTTTGGCGTCATAGGCATCTTTATCTGCCCATGTATCCCGTGGATTCAAAATACCTGTGTCAACGCCCGGCACTTCCGTTGGTACTTCAAAGCCAAAATATGGGTCAACCCGCATTGGCGCGTTATTCAGGCTGCCATCAAGAGCGGCATGCAGGAGCGCACGTGTTGCCTTGATCGGCATACGGTTTCCAGTTCCATATTCACCGCCTGTCCAGCCAGTATTTACAAGCCAGCAGTTCACACCGCCTTCTGCAATTTTCTTTCTGAGCAAGTTACCATATACGCTTGGGTGGCGCGGCATAAACGGGGCACCAAAACAAGTTGAGAAGGTTGCTTGCGGTTCTTTAACGCCAATCTCTGTTCCGGCAACCTTTGCGGTGTAGCCGGACAGGAAGTGATACATGGCTTGTTCCGGGGTTAGGCGTGCAATTGGGGGAAGAACACCAAACGCATCTGCTGTTAGCATGATTATGTTTTTGGGTAATCCACCGCGATTGTGTTCGCTTGTGTTTGGAATAAAATCAATGGGGTAAGCACCGCGTGTGTTTTCCGCAAGTGTATTGTCATCCAAATCCAATTCACGGGTGACTTCATCCATCACCACATTCTCGAGGATTGTGCCGTATTTACGTGTTGTAGCATAAATTTCCGGCTCTGCTTCCTCTGATAGGCGAATCATCTTTGCGTAGCATCCACCTTCAAAATTGAAGACGCTCTCGTCAGACCAGCCATGTTCATCATCACCGATGAGTGTGCGGGTGCTGTCAGCAGAGAGTGTAGTTTTGCCTGTTCCTGACAGGCCAAAGAAAATGGCAACATCGCCCTCTGGCCCGATGTTTGCTGAGCAATGCATCGGCATAATGCCTTTTTCAGGAAGCAGATAATTCAGGATAGAGAACACTGATTTCTTGTTTTCACCGGCATATTCTGTACCGCCAATTAAGACGAGACCTTTGGCGAAGTTAACGGCGATAACCGTCTCAGAGCGCGTACCCATTGTTGCAGGGTCAGCTTTGAAGCTTGGCAGGTTAATGATCGTGAATTGTGGTTTAAAGTCAGCCAGTTCTTCGATTTCTGGTCTGACCAACATTGTCCGGCAAAACAGGCTGTGCCATGCGTATTCACCAATTGTCCGAACGGCAACACGGTGGTCTGGATCAGATCCGCCCCACAAATCCTGAACAAATACATCCTTTTCTTTAATGTGCTCAAGGAATGTGTTGTGAATGGCGTCAAATTGCTCGCTACTTATGTCGCGGTTTACATCACCCCACCATACAGTGTTTTCAGTGGTTTCATCGCGGACAGTGAATTTGTCATTCGCTGAACGGCCAGTGTGTTTGCCAGTTTTAACAACAAGCGGGCCGTCTTTGGCGATCTGTCCTTCACCGCGACGGATAGCTTCTTCGTACAATTGAGGAGTGTTTAGGTTCCAATATTGATTGGCGACACCTGTGATACCTTGATTTTCGAGTGAAAAGTTACTTTTAACTGCGTCGGTCGATTTCAACGTCAAGCCCTCCGGATGGGTTTCTGTCAGTAGGAAGCGTCTATATATTCTGCTCGCCTTTTGAATGTGGCGCTAACCTTGCGGAAAATGGCTGGGAAATCAATATGAATCTGTTGATATTACTCAATAGTTTCATATATTTATTATGACAGCGCTGCCATTTAGAGGGCACGAATTTGCCATGTTTTTGTCTTAAATCGACCTTAAGTCATTTTCATATATAGTTTATTAGCCTATGCTAATGTTCAACGATGCCAATTTCATATAGAGGATTGATATATGACAGCTTCGATCGCACTCGTAGATGATGATCGTAACATCTTAACTTCGGTTACGATTGCTCTTGAATCCGAAGGTTTTCGCGTCCGGACTTATCCTGATGGCCAGAAGGCTTGGGAAGCGCTTTCGAAGAACCCAGCGGACCTCGCTGTATTGGATGTTAAGATGCCGCGCATGGATGGTATGGAACTGTTGCGCCGGTTGCGGGAAGTGACAATGATGCCGGTCATTTTTCTAACATCAAAAGATGAGGAAATTGATCAGTTATTAGGGCTACGCATGGGAGCAGACGATTATATTGGAAAACCTTTTTCACAGCGTCTGTTGATCGAGAGGATCAGAGCCTTATTGCGCCGTACAGAAATGCGGCAAGTAACTGCTGTTGAAGAAGTTAAGGATGAAGACGAAATTTTAGAGCGTGGCCACCTTACGCTAGATCCTGTCAGGCACCGGGTCACATGGAAAGGTAATGATGTTACGCTTACCGTTACCGAGTTCTTGATTCTGCAAACCTTGGCTATCCATCCGGGGCATGTAAAAAGCCGGGATCAATTGATGGACGCCGCATACTCAGATGATGTTTATGTGGATGATAGAACGATTGATAGCCATATAAAACGACTGCGTAGAAAATTCAGAATGACTGACTCCGATTTTATCGGGATTGAAACGCTTTACGGCGTCGGTTACCGTTTTAAGGAAGATTAATCTTTCATAAAATGGAATTTTCACTAACATGTCAGTAGAGATAAAATTTACTGACATGTGTATGGAATTTATCATTTCAAATCGGTTATGGACAGGATCAGTGCGCAATGAGTGAATATCATAACGCATCGGTCCAACCGCGCCATTATACCCGTGGTCTTTCCCCTTTGATGGTAAGGATCATGGTCGTTAATGCGATCGCCCTTATTATTTTGGTTGGTGGTGTTCTTTACCTAAACCAATTTCGTGACAATTTAATCGAAGCACGCACATCGGCTCTGTTAATTCAGGCTAAAATTATTGCAGGTGCGGTTGGCGAGTCTGCATCCGGAGGGCCCGAAGCGTCAGAGATTGATTTACCGGCAGCCCGAAATATTTTGACGCGTCTTGTTGGCCCAACGGAACTAAGGGCCAGGTTGTTTTCTTTTGAGGGTGGGCTTCTGGTCGATAGTCGTTTTCTCGCAGGCGATAAACGCCTTGTGGAAGAACCTTTGGGTGCATTTGACGGCGAAGAATCGCTCAAATATCAAATCGAAGAAACTATTCTCGATGTCTTAAATGTTTTTACTCGAAAACCGGAGGCTCCGCTAAGTGTTGATCGCCCGGGCATGCGGGCCATTGATTTTGTCGAGGTTTTGAACGCAATTGAAGGTGTCGAAAAAAGTCAGATACGTGTCCGTGAGGATGGTCAGTATGTTGTGAATGTTGCTGTTCCTGTGCAGCGTTTTAGACGCGTTCTTGGTGTTTTATTGTTAACAGGACAAACAGAAGATATCGAAGCGATCGTCAGGTCTGAGCAGTTATTGACCGTGCAAGTGTTTGCTGGTGCCTTTACGATCACGCTTCTCCTCTCGTTCTTCCTCGGCAGAACACTTGTTCGCCCTATTCGAGTGTTAGCCCGTTCGGCGGAACGTGTTCGCCGTGGAATCGGGAGGGAGGAACGCATACCAGAATTTGCAGAGCGTCTGGATGAGATCGGTGATCTATCAAGATCTTTATCAGATATGACGCGTGCACTTTATAATCAGATTGATGCTGTTGAGCGATTTGCAGCTGATGTAGCGCATGAGATTAAGAACCCTCTCTCAAGTATGCGGAGTGCACTGGAAACGTTGCAGATGACGGATAAACCAGATGTTCAAAAGCGTTTGTTTGCTATTCTCGCTGAGGATGTAAAGCGAGTTGACAGATTAATTAGTGATATCTCGGATGCGTCGAGGTTGGACGCTGAACTTACCCGGGGGAAAATGGAAATATTTGACCTTGGTGCTATGATGACAACCTTGTTGGATGCTTATAGTACGATGAATATCCCGCGAGATATTCAGGTTCGAGCAGGTGAATTTAGCGATCGCATATTCCGTGTTAAAGGTATTGAGGCCCGATTGGGGCAAGTTTGGAGAAACTTAATTGACAACGCCATTAGCTTCAGTCCTGAAGGTGGTTCTGTTCGAATATCGATAACCAGCAAAAATAAGTATGTTACGTTAATGGTTGACGATGATGGACCGGGATTACCAGATGGCGCTGAGCAAAAAATCTTCAAACGGTTCTACTCCGAAAGACCAGATAATGAGGCGTTTGGAAATCATTCGGGATTGGGGCTTGCCATATCAAAACAAGTGATTGAAGCTCATGGAGGGCGTATCTCAGCCGAAAATAGGCGTGGTAGTGCGAACGAAATATTAGGTGCGCGCTTTACCGTACAAATTCCCGCTGCGGAAACGTAAAAATGGATACTATTTACGGTACAGCGCTGAAATATGGGGATAAAGGTATTTTGCTGCGTGGACCGTCTGGTTCTGGGAAGTCCGATTTAGCGCTCAGACTGATTGATCGCGGTGCGGTTTTAGTAAGTGACGATCAGGTTATTATTACCCAAGCGGAATCCAAATTGCGAATGTCAGCCCCTGATCAATTAAAAGGGCTATTGGAGGTTCGAGGTGTTGGCATTGTCCAGGTACCGTGCGCGGCTAGCCAAAGGCTAGATTTGGTTGTCGATTTGATTCCGCGTGACCAAGTTGAGCGTCTCCCTGAAGTTTCGCCCAATATGCCAACAGAGGTTATATGCGGCGTCGCTTTTCCCAAACTCGCATTGTATTCTTTTGATCACTCAACGCCGATAAAAATAGAATTGGTACTTGCCAAAAAATATACAGTCCTTGATATTGATTTTGAAGGGTGAGGGAATCAGTATAGTGCAGGAAAAGCGAAGAATTGTTGTTGTAACAGGTTTGTCCGGTGCCGGAAAATCCAGTGCGTTAAGGGCCTTTGAAGATATATCATATCATGCGATTGATAATTTGCCTCTGACAATGTTGAATGACCTTCTGAAAGAGGCGAGCGAGAAAGCTGTTGATACACCGCTGGCGATAGGTATCGATTCTCGGACCTTACATTTTTCCCCAGACCTGTTTTTGAGCGAGATGCGTGCTTTAAGAAAGCAAGATACGATCGATCTCCATGTTCTTTTTATGGATGCCTCAACTGACGTTCTAATGAAGCGTTTTTCGGAAACCAGAAGGCGGCATCCGCTGGAGAGCGGAAAACCCTTGCGCCAAGCCATAAAAGAAGAGCGGCAGTTGATGTCGGAGTTAAGGTTGGCGTTGGATGGTATAATCGATACGAGTAATCGTAGTAGTACGGATACTCGTAGGGTTGTGGTTGAACGGTTTTCCGATAAAGCAGAAAAATCGATGGTCATAACAACAACGTCCTTTGGGTTTTCAAAAGGAGTTCCTCGTGATGTTGATCTGATTTTTGACGTCCGTTTTCTAAGGAACCCTCATTACGTGCCTGAGCTAAAAAAAATGACTGGACAGGACGAAGCTGTAGCAAACTATGTTCGGGCTGATGAAGGGTTCGCTGAGTTTGTATCAAAAGTACAGGATATGGTTGAATTCCTGCTTCCAAGATATGAAGTGGAAGGAAAATCATATTTGACGATAGCCTTCGGTTGCACGGGTGGTAAACATCGGTCTGTTATGATGGCGGAGACAATGGCCCGTTTGATTACAAAAGAAGGTCGTAAAACTAATATTTACCACAGGGATATAGACGCTATATAAATAGTAAATGGTTAGGTATTTTCGGAGTGTGATTTAATGATTGGAATGGTATTGGTAACGCACGGGAAGCTCGCTGATGAGTTTGTTGCAGCTACCGAACATGTTGTAGGCCCACAAGATGATATCCGCGCCATTTGTATCGGCCCTGATGATGATATGGAACTTCGCAGAAGTGAGATCATGGAGGCTGTTAAGGCCGTTAATTCTGGTGAAGGTGTTATTTTACTTACGGATATGTTTGGCGGCACACCGTCTAATTTAGCTATTTCTCTACTGGAAAAGGGAACAGTAGAAGTCATTGCGGGGATTAATTTGCCGATGTTAATTAAGCTGGCGAGTGTCCGCAGTGGTTCTGATTTAGCTGCGACTGTTGCAGCCGCTAAAGAAGCGGGTGTTAAATATATCAATGTTGCGAGTGAAATTCTTGGCTCTTAGATGGCGAGTTTCAGCGAACAATTTTCACTACCGCCCAATTTTATGAGGTCGCTATATGCAGCAATTGATGGAAATTGTTAATCGTCGTGGCCTGCACGCCAGGGCTTCAGCGAAGTTTGCGAAAATTGCAGGCCAATTTGATGCCGACACTAAAGTTGAGAAGAACGGAACAATAGTTACAGCAACTTCAATTATGGGGTTGATGATGTTGGGTGCCGCTAAAGGCGACACAATCTCTGTAACGTCTACCGGGACGCAGTCTGAAGAAGCCATTCAGGCCTTGATGGATCTGGTTACCGCCAAATTTGATGAAGACGAATAATCAATAAAGCATTTGATTTTTGATCAGTTCTACTGAAACCATAAAGATAAAAAAATCTATATATAAAGAATTCTTTATCTTATATATATATTCTGATATAAATCGTTTTAAACGTAAATTTACAATGAAAGACCTGTCATATGGCTGATTATAAAATCGCTGATCTTTCGCTTGCTGATTGGGGGCGTAAAGAAATCAATATTGCTGAAACAGAAATGCCTGGTTTGATGGCATTGCGCGCTGAGTATGGTGCGGCACAACCCCTAAAGGGTGCGAGGATTGCCGGTTGTTTGCATATGACAATCCAAACAGCAGTTTTAATCGAAACTCTGACGGCCCTTGGTGCAGAAGTACGTTGGTCCAGCTGTAATATCTTTTCAACCCAAGATCAGGCCGCCGCAGCGATGGCTGCTGCCGGCATTCCTGTTTTTGCTTGGAAGGGTGAAACTGAGGAAGAGGCAGAATGGTGTATTCATCAAACGATTAAAGGTCCTGATGGTTGGGTGCCAAACATTATTCTTGATGATGGCGGCGACCTGACGGCGATTATGCATCAGGATTATCCTGAGTTAATGGCTGATGTGCGCGGCATTTCCGAGGAAACAACAACAGGAGTTCTGCGCCTATATGAAATGGCTAAGGACAATAAGTTAATGGTACCTGCTATCAATGTGAATGATAGCGTAACCAAGTCAAAATTCGATAACCTGTATGGATGCCGCGAATCACTCGTGGATGGCATCAAGCGTGCAACAGATGTAATGCTTGCCGGTAAGGTTGCTGTTGTATGTGGCTACGGTGACGTTGGCAAAGGTAGCGCCGAATCGCTGCGAAGTCAGGGTGCTCGGGTTATGGTAACAGAAATTGACCCAATCTGCGCCCTTCAGGCTGCGATGCAGGGGTATGAAGTTGTTACAATGGAAGATGCTGCGCCGCTTGGTGATGTCTTTGTTACAGCGACAGGCAATAAAGATGTCATCACACTAGAGCATATGCGCGAAATGAAAGATCGCGCCATTGTATGTAACATTGGCCACTTTGATAGCGAGATTCAGATCGCTAGTCTGAATAACTACAAATGGGAAGAAGTTAAGCCGCAGGTTGACGAAGTTGTTTTTCCAGACGGTAAGCGTCTAATTGTGCTCGCAAAAGGTCGTCTTGTGAACCTCGGCTGTGCAACTGGTCACCCAAGCTTTGTCATGTCTGCTAGTTTTACTAATCAGGTTCTAGCACAAATCGAACTTTGGAATAATTATGAAAATTATGACAAAGAAGTTTATGTGCTTCCGAAGCATTTGGATGAGAAAGTTGCGGCACTTCATCTTGATAAGCTTGGTGTGAAATTGACCGAATTAACCGAAGAACAGTCGAAGTATCTTGGTCTTGATGTCGCAGGGCCATTTAAGCCTGAACATTATCGTTACTAGATACTGAAAGGATAGTTCACATGTCAGAATATCTTTTCACGAGCGAATCTGTTTCTGAAGGGCACCCCGATAAGGTTGCAGACCGTATTTCTGATGAGATCGTTGATCTTTATCTTGGTCGGGAAGCGGAAGCGCGTGTTGCCGCTGAGACATTAGTGACAACAAATCGTATTATCGTCGCGGGCGAGGTTCGCGGTCCCGCGAGTATCACGAAAGACGATATTGAAGCCGCTGCCCGTAATGCTGTGAAAGACATCGGTTACGAACAGGATGGGTTTCATTGGAAAAACGCGTCTTTTGAATCCCACCTTCATGCACAATCCGCTGATATTGCTGTCGGTGTGGACGCTGCTGATAGCAAAGATGAAGGTGCTGGCGATCAGGGTATCATGTTTGGTTATGCGTGTGATGAAACTGATAACCTTATGCCTGCTCCTATCGACTTTTCACATCGTATACTGAGGTCGTTGGCTGATGAACGCCATAAAGATATAAATAGTATTCTGGAACCCGACAGCAAGAGCCAAGTGACTTTGCGTTATGTTGATGGCCGCCCTGTTGGTGCAACCAGCGTCGTTGTATCAACACAGCATAAAGAAGGTGCCTCGCAAGCAGATTTACGTGATTTGGTTCGCGGTCATGTCGAGGGGGTTCTCCCTGAAGGGTGGATGTGCCCGGAAGAAGAGTTCTATGTTAATCCTACCGGTAATTTTGTTATCGGCGGCCCTGACGGCGATGCGGGCCTAACTGGCCGTAAGATAATAGTGGATACGTATGGTGGTGCAGCACCTCATGGTGGTGGCGCTTTTTCCGGTAAAGACCCAACAAAAGTTGACCGATCGGCCGCTTATGCAGCCCGTTATCTCGCAAAAAATGTTGTAGCAGCGGGTTTGACTAGCAACTGCACTATTCAGCTTGCATACGCTATCGGTGTTTCCAAACCTTTGGCTGTTTATGTTGATACATGGGGTAACACGCAAGTTGATGTTCAGAAATTATCTGATGTTCTTCAGGATATGGTTGATTTGTCACCGCGTGGAATTCGGGAGCATTTAGGCCTGAATAAGCCAATTTATGCGCGCACAGCTGCCTATGGACACTTTGGAAGAACGCCCACGGATGACGGTGGTTTTGCATGGGAACGTACTGACCTTGTGGATCAATTAAAGTCAGTATTTGCGTAAATAGCTATATATAAAATTATTCTAACAAGCGGGGGGTATGCATCCTCTCGCTTGTTTTTATGTGTGCAAGCGATTACCTTCGAAAGTAGAATTTTAAATCGACTTTAAGGGGTTTTGAATGACCTTGTCTTCGCTGCCAGTTTATATTGTAACAGCTATCTTGGTAGGGGTGATTATCACTTGGGCAAGTGCTGGCGTTTATGCACTCTGGCGGGCGGGGCAGTTGAACGATAAAATTGGTGCTTTAACCAGTTTGCGTTCGTTTTTCGACAATATGATCAGGTCGGATCGTCGCCATCCTGTGTGGATTTGGGCTGATGGTTCTATTCAGACAACTTCAGAAGTTAAAAGTCTTCTGGGTATCACTGATAACTCGGTTACTTCTGCTGAGGTGGCCTCTAATGTTGATACGCTTGGTCTCCCTCGCAAGGTATTAGAGCGTATCCAAGCTGTGACCAATGGTGAGAAAGTTGACCAAACCACATTTTTGGCGGCACTTGGGGAAGATCGCGCCCAGATTATTGTAGATATCAAAAAGTTAATTCCCGTGGATGATAGCTGGCCGTCGTTGGTTGTATGGCTTGAAGAGTACGCTGGAAATAGCATGGTGCTTGGGCGCTCTGGCGTGCATGGTATGCAGTTCAGGGTCGAAAGCCTTGTGTCCGCGCTGAATGGTTTGCCTTTTGCTATTTGGATCCATGATCAGGACTTAAAAATCATTGAGGTCAATGATGCTTACGTCAAAGCTGTTGATAGTACGAGTGTTCGATCTGTTATTAGAGAAAACAAGTTGCTTTTCGGCAATAAACAGATGCAATTGGCGCGGCAGGTTCAAGAGTCTCACCATCGCTCTAGAGAGCGAATTTTCGGTGTTGTTGATGGCCAGAGGCGGGCCTTTTCTGTTACGCACATATACTTGGAGGAAGGACGCAGAGTTTTAGGACTTGCGGTTGATGTTACTGGTGAAGAAGAAGCCCTTTCTGAATTGGGACGAGTTTTAGAATCGCAATCTGAAACATTAAACAGATTACGCAGTCCTGTTGCTATTTTTGGTCCAAGTCAAACCCTTCGTTTCTATAATAGTGCATTTGCCCGCCTATCGCATCTTCCCGAAGATATCCTTTCATCTGAACTTCGGCATAGTGAACTTCTTGATATTATGTATGAAAAACGCCGCCTTCCTGAGCAGGCCGATTTCAAAAAATGGAAAGAAGATCTTCTTAAACAATACACAACTCTGCTCGAACCGTTTGAAGAAATGTGGCACTTGCCAGATGGAACAGCCCATAGGGTGGTCTCTCAGCCGCACCCGCTTGGTGGATTGTTAATACTGTTTGAAGATGTAACCGATCGATTAGCGTTAGAGCGATCGTATAATACCTTGATTGCCGTGCAACAGGAAACGCTGGATAATATGCGCGAAAGTGTTGCGGTTTTTGGAGGTGACGGTTCTTTGCAACTGTCAAATCCTGCCTTCGCCGCGCTTTGGCAATTGAATGAAAATCACCTGCAAAAAGATGCCCGACTGAGTGAGCTTTTAAATATTCTGGAAACAAGTGATGAATTCCATGAAGAAAACAAGCTTTTTAAAACTTTTCTAAAAGCGTCTATTACGGATCGTAACCATCGATCTGGCCGTTGGTATAGATCAGATAATGTAGTGGTTGAGTACGCGCTCGTTCCCTTGCCTGATGGCGGTATGATGCTGACGCAAACGGATATTACCGACAGTTTCCAAATTGAAAAAGCCCTCAGGGATCGCTCAAGAGCCCTTGAGATGGCTGATAAACTCAAGAGTGAATTCATTACGAATATGAGTTATGAGCTCAGAACGCCTTTGAATTCTATCATCGGCTTTTCTGAGCTTCTTGATCAGGAAATTTTCGGTGATTTGAATGCGCATCAGAAAGAATATGTAAAAAATATTTTGCAAGGCGCAGGTGAATTGAAAGGGATGGTGGCGGACGTACTGGACCTTGCTGTCATTGAAGCGGGTGAGATGACGTTAGATATTGATAGTGTTGATATCATTTTTGCTATCAAGGAAGGTGTGTCAAAGGCTTCAGACCTGATAGAAAAGAGCAAGGTTGAATTTAAATTCAAACCTTATGAAGCAGGGTTTGTAGAGGGGGATGCGAACAGATTGCACCAAGCCTTCTTCAATATGATCTCAACAGTGATAAAACTAGCTAAATCCGAGTCTAAATTAGTGATTGAATGTAAGGATGGTGCTGACATGATCTCTGTGTCGGTTTCTTCCGAGAAATGTAATTTATCTCCGCGTGAACGTGATCGATTAATTAGCACAATAGCAATGGGTATCAGTTCGGGAAGCAGAAGAAGTAGTGGTCTGGATCTCGCGCTGGTTCGAAGTATTGTAACCCTGCACGGCGGAATAGTGCGGCTGGAACCATACGGTCAAGAAGGGGTAATGCTGGCCTGCGATTTACCGCGCAAAGCTATTTTAGCGGTCGGTATGGATGTTGTGGGGGCATAACATGCAAGTCCTCTTTAACAAGCAGCTCTCTGGCCAGTCAGATACCGAGAAATTTGGTGAATGGCTGTCGTCGCTATTGCGTGTCGGTGACGTGGTGACATTCACGGGTGATCTGGGCGCGGGTAAAACCACGTTGGTAAGGGCCTTAATTCGCAAATTGTTTTTAGAACCAAACCTCGAAGTGCCCAGTCCAACTTTTACCTTATTACAAACCTATGCTGCTCCCAATGGCCCTGAGGTTTGTCATGCTGACCTGTACCGCTTGAATGATGAAGAAGAATTGTATGAGTTGGGTTTTGAGGACATGAGGGAAAATGGTATTTTTTTGGTAGAATGGCCCGAAAAACTGCCACAAGATTGGCAGGAAGAAGCTTTGCACATTTTATTGAAAATAATACCAGATGTGAAAAACAATGATGCCCGTGAATTGCAAATAGTTGGTGGTAATAACTGGCTAGAGCGTTTTGAAAATGCTCGCACCTTTCAAGGGACTCAATAATGGCTGAATTAGCAAAGGCAATGGTCCTTGCAGCTGGTCTTGGGCGTCGCATGGGGGATTTATCTAAAACGACACCTAAACCACTCACCATGGTTGCGGGCAAATCTTTATTGGATCGTATTCTGGCGAAACTGTTAGATCTCGATTTGGCGCCGATTGTTGTCAATATTCATCATCTCGCCGATAAAATTGAAAGTCATCTGTCATCATATGTTATGCGCGGGGATGTTTGTATTTCCGATGAGTGTGATGAAATACTTGAGACAGGCGGCGGAGTAAAGAAAGCAATCCCGCTTCTTGATAGTGAATTTTTTGTCGTCAACAGCGATATATTATGGGAGGACTTGAACCCTTCGTTGAATAGTTTGAAGTCTATGCAAGGGGCTTGGAATCCAGAGAAAATGGATGCTCTATTGTTATTAATCCCGACCGGCGTTGCCTATGGCTATGAAGGTGTAGGTGATTTTTTCTTAGACGAGCAGGATGCTGGTGTGGGGCCAATCAGATTTCGGGAGGAAGCAGCGACATCACCTTTCATGTACGGTGGTGTTTTGATCGTCAAATCATCGCTCTATGATGATATGCCAAACGGTTCCTGGTCTAATCGGGAAATATTTAAGAAAGCACAGAAGGCTGGTCGTTTGTATGGTATCCGGCACCAAGGCCTGTGGATGCATGTTGGGACTGAAGCAGCAATTTTTGAGGCTGAAACACGCTTGGCCAAGATGGAATTTGTACCATAATGCTTGGCCATCCCACGATTTACACTATTCCGCCAACCGTTTGTTTCGTAGACGCACTGGCATTTGGGGTTTTATCTCATTCGAATCGTCATAATAACAATTTGAATGATTATACCATTTTGCTGCCAAATCGCCGTGCACAGAAAACCTTACGTGAAGCATTCCTGAGACTGGCGGGCGACAAGCCATTATTGTTACCTTTAATGCGCCCTATTGGTGATGTAGACGAAGATGAAATTGGATTTCTAGGCGCAGGGCTTGCAGCTGTTGATCACGCAGAAAGTTTGCCAGCTATATCCGATACGCGTCGATTGATGCTGCTCGCTAAAATTCTTGTTGAGAGAGAGTTTTTCCCTGCTAAGACGTCCGCTGCACAGGCATGGCGCCTTGCCCGTGATTTATCGAGGTTTATGGATCAGGTTCAAACCGAAGGATTAAGGTATAAGGACTTGGCAAAACTGGTCCCTGAAGGACTTGCTCATCACTGGGAAGTTACCCTTGAGTTCCTCCAAATTATCACAGGTGAATGGCCGAAAATTCTTAAAACACAGGGCTTGGTTGATCCTGTTGTACGCCGTGATGCTCTCATTCAGAATTTATGTAATGTTTGGCGGGAACGCCCGCCGAAAGGACACGTGATTGCAGCGGGTTCCACGGGGTCTATTCCTGTTACTGCCGAACTATTGAAACTGATTTCAAAGATGGAAAACGGGACTGTTGTGCTGCCGGGCTTCGATGGCACGATGGACGATTATGCATGGCAGAATATTGACCCAACCCATCCACAGAATGCCATGAAATCGCTACTGGAGACGATGGGGGTTAATCGCCACGAAGTCCAGGATTGGGAACTGCCCACGCCTATATCAAACAACCAGCAAGTTCGTTATGAGTTAATTTCTGATGCGCTGAGACCGGCTAAAAACACTGATATTTGGCCTAATTTTCCGTACCGTGACATGAGTGACGCGGAATTGTTCACAGGGGTTTCTAAACTTGTCGCACCGACCCGCCGCGAAGAAGCGGAAGCAATTGCCGTTATGCTGCGAGAGGTTTTAGAAACGCCCGAGAAAACGGCTGCGCTTGTAACACCTGACCGTTACTTGGCCCGTTATGTGCGGATGGCATTGAAACGTTGGAACATTGATATTGATGATTCTGGTGGTGACCGTGCGCTGATCAGTTCAACAGGGCGTTTGATGAGTTTAATCATTCATACTGCTGCCGCGGACTATAAACCAGTTGCGTTCTTGTCATTACTCCAGCATCCGATGGTAGCCGCTGGCCTAACCAGAACCAAGTTTCTTGCTTTTGTCAGGCGGTTGGACATGCATGTTATGCGTGGCGCCCGGCCAAAGCCGGGCCTTGCTGGTATTTTAGAGCGGGCAAAAAATTGTGCACATGACCCGAAAAACCAATTTAATGAAGATGACTATAAAACGCTAAAGGCTGTAAGTGAGATTTTAGCGCCGATTTCTGCTGAAGGCTTAGGGCTTAATAACTTATCTGAAGTGATTAAAACTCATCTAACTGTAGCTGAGAACCTGGCTGATGTGCTTCAAGTGGAAGACACAATAAAAGGCGATAAGGTTTTATGGAAGGGCGAGGCGGGTATCGCAATTGCTGATCGCCTTCGTGATTTGATTAATGAGAATTCTGATATTGAATTTGCTGAAAAGAACGCCCTAACACTAGAGGAGTATGCTGCGCTTTTTGATGAAATGCTAACAGATGTTATGGTGCGACCCCAGTGGCAAAAACATCCGCGTATTTCAATCTGGGGCCCGCTTGAAGCTCGGCTTCAGAACACTGATCTTATGATTTTGGGCGGATTAAACGAGGATATTTGGCCAGCCGATATTAAACCAGACCCCTGGATGAGTAGACCCATGCGCGCAGAGTTTGGATTGCCTGCATTGGAGCGACGGATCGGTCAATCTGCACACGATTTTATACAGGCTGCTTGTGCACCCAATGTTATTCTTACGCGTGCTGAAAAAATAGACGGCGCTCCTGCAGTTCCAAGCCGGTGGCTATTTAGGATAGAAGCATTAGCTGGCCGTGAAATACCAACGATTGACCATTATATTGATTGGGCAAATGCTTTACTAAGGACCAATGGGATTAAACCGTCCTTGCCGCCGAAGCCAACACCGCCTCTTGAAGCTCGGCCCAAGGCGTTATCTGTGACACAAATTGAAACCTGGATGCGCGACCCCTATGCAATCTATGCGAATAAAATTCTGAAATTAAGACAGTTAGAGGACATCGACGAGCGACCGAATGCTTCACAGAAAGGAACCTTGATCCATAAAGCATTTGAAAACTATCTAAAGCTCGATACGCGCTTAAAAGGGGATGCAGGTTATGAACAGTTACTTGAAATAGGGCGTGATGTTTTCAGTGAGATTATGAACCAGCCAACAGTTTATGCATTTTGGTGGCCACGATTTAAAGATGCAGCCCGCTGGTTTGTTGATCATGAAGATCGTTGGCAGCAAAAATATGAAACAGTTTTGCTGGAAGAAAAAGCTGAGTATAAATTCGCTGAACTAGGTTTTATATTGTCAGCGACAGCTGACCGGATTGATCGCAACCGCGAAACGGGCGATTTGGCTATTATCGACTATAAAACAGGCAATATCCCAACCGAAAAAAGGATGCGCGCGGGCTATGCACCACAGCTACCGCTTGAAGGTGTGTTAGCGCGAAAAGGTGCCTTTAAAAATATTGATGCTGCATCCGTTGAACGACTTTTGTTTTGGTTAATCAAAGGTGGTGCCCAGCCAGGAGAGATACAGGAGAAAATCAAACCTGCTGAGGTAGACAATATAATTACGGAAGCGGAACAAGGATTAATGGCGCTTTTAAAAGCCTTCGGCAATCAGGAAACACCGTATCTATCGAACCCTCGCCCCAAGCAAGCGGGTTATGGAGATTATGATCATTTGGCGCGGGTGAAAGAATGGCAATCATCATGTGATGATGAAAACAACGGTGGTCATGATGGCAGGTAAACCCAGCATGACACCGGATCAGGCGCTTGCAACCACACCGAACCTGACGGCGTGGGTTGGCGCAAGTGCGGGGACGGGTAAAACGCATGTTTTAACAGCACGTGTCCTGCGTCTTATGCTTACGGGAACCCGGCCAGAGAATATTCTTTGCCTAACGTTTACCAAAGCTGGCGCTGCGGAAATGAAGACCCGAATTTTTGAAGAACTGGGCCGCTGGACAGGTATGTCCGATGATGAATTAGCTGATGAGATAAAACGCAGAACCGAAGAGGTTGCGGACGAATTTATGCTTATTCGAGCGCGGCAGTTATTTGCAGAGGTCCTAGAGCTTACAGGCGGCCTGAGTATTCAGACGTTTCATAGTTTCTGTCAGTCCCTCTTGGGGCGCTTTCCCCTCGAGGCCCAGTTGATGCCAGGGTTCGAAGGCATTGAAGAAAGCGCTGCTCGTGAAATTATGCAGGAAGCGCGCGATAAAATGTTATCGCTCACACGGGAACCTGCTGGCCTTGACTATAGAAAGGCGCTCGAAATTGTCGCGGGGCTTGTTACCGAAGGCACTTTTGATGAGGTTATGAGCCGACTTGAGTTTGAAGCGGTGACCCTCAATCGCCTCCAACATATTTTTGGTAATGTAGACGTGATTTTTGCGGCCCTTTATAGGGCGCTGGGCCTTAATGTCGGTGAAACCACATCCACCATTAAACGCGGTGCAGTAACGGATGATATGCTGGACAGAAATGGCCTGCAGGCTCTGGCACTTGGGATGTTGGGCGGAAGTGCTAATGATGCGAAAAAGGGACAGATAGTTACAGATTTCTTAGCGTCAGATGTTGCAAGCCGTGCGGAAAAATTTGATGAATATACACAGGTTTTTTTAACCAAGACCGATAATAAACCAAGAAAAACAGTTGCGACCAAGAAAATACTCACAGCCAATGATGCCTTGAACGATGTGATCGTGAAAGAGCAAAATCGATTGCACCGCATACTAGAGCGCATTCAACGATGCAGTATGGCCGAAGCCACAGCGGCCTTGCTGCGCCTTGGTTTTATGCAACTGGATTATTACAATGGCATCAAGCGCGAACGAGGTCTTGTTGATTTTGATGATATGATCCGCGACACTGTGGGCCTGCTGGATCAGGCAAGTATCGCCCCTTGGATACTGTTTAAACTTGATAGCTCTATCGATCATATTCTGATCGATGAAGCGCAGGATACGAATGAAAATCAGTGGAAAGTTGTGGAAGCAATTGCGTCAGAGTTTTTTGCTGGCGAGGGCGCACATGATAAAGAGCGAACGGTATTTGCTGTTGGTGATACCAAACAGTCGATTTTTTCATTTCAGCGTGCTGACCCTTCTGAGTTTCTCAAGGCTAAGAATAGAATTTTTGCTCAGGCACACAATGCAGATGCACCAGCAGGTGATGTGCCATTGGACCTTTCTTTCCGATCAACGGAAGCCGTATTATCACTTGTTGATGCGACATTTGACCAGAATAGTGCACCCTATCATGGTTTGATTATGGGCGGCGATCCCGTGCGTCATAATTTTATTCGTGCGGGCGAGGCTGGATTGGTAGAATTGTGGCCGTTGGAGCGACCACAGTTACAGGTTGAAGAAGAAGAATGGATACCCCCTGTTCGTCAGGAAACCATTGATGACGCGGAAGGTAGATGCGCGCGTAAAATCGCGGCACGTATTCATAAAATGCTGAATGACGGTGAAGTATTGGAAGCAAAGGACCGGCCAATCAAAGCGTCAGATATTCTGGTTTTGGTGCGCCGAAGAACGCCATTTGTTGATTATCTTGTAAAATCACTTAAGCACTATAATGTTCCTGTTGCAGGACGGGATCGGATGGTTTTGACGGATGAGCTTCCTGTGATGGATTTGCTTGCGCTCGGGCATTTTGCCCTCGCCCCAAACGATGATCTAACATTAGCAACGGTGTTAAAAAGCCCTTTCATCGGCTTAGGAGAAGATGAGCTTTTTGATTTGGCATATGGGCGTGATGCAAGTTTATGGAAAGCACTGAATAAACATGCCGCCAACACAGCGCATAAATATTATTCGATTTATCAAACAGCCTTGAAGTATTTAGACCGTATCTTGAGCGCAGCCGACCTGATGACACCTTTTGAGTTTTATAGTTTGGTGCTCAATGAATTGGGTGGCAGGAAAGCCATGATTGGGCGGTTGGGTCTGGATATTCAGGATGCTGTTGATGAGTTTATTGATCAAGCCTTAAAGTATGAAGAAGGAAATGCACCGTCCTTGCAGGCATTCTTGCGAACTATTGAAGAAGGCCACACTCAAATTAAACGTGATATGGAAAGCGAAACCGACAGCGTCAGGATTATGACGGTCCATAGCTCAAAAGGGTTGCAGGCTCCCATCGTGTTTTTGTCTGATATTGTTGCGACACCAGACACCGTGAAAGATAGCAGAATTTTGCCCTTCAAAGCCACGGAAGGTGTGCCAGCCGAATTTTTGCTATGGACCACACCAGGAAAGACGCTGGATATGGTTTCAGAGATGAAATCCAATCTGAAGAAAAAAACTTTCGCCGAATATCACCGGCTTTTGTATGTGGCACTAACCCGTGCAGAGGACAGATTATATATCGCTGGCTGGCAAGGGCCACGGGAACCAGAGGATGAAAGCTGGTTCAAATCAATTGAAAACGGGTTTGGCCTTATTGGTGCTGTTGAGGTTGAGGGTATGTTTGGTGAGCCTGTAAAACGTTTCTCTTCCGGCGTACCGAGCGAATTGAAAACAATAACTGCCGAAACAATATCGGAAGAAATACAAACAACCTTCCAAGATCC
This sequence comes from Kordiimonas sp. SCSIO 12610, assembly GCF_024398015.1. Taxonomy (GTDB): domain Bacteria; phylum Pseudomonadota; class Alphaproteobacteria; order Sphingomonadales; family Kordiimonadaceae; genus CANLMI01. The sequence goes on along the minus strand of NZ_CP073747.1, from coordinate 3,401,829 downwards.
ACCACCATGGCTTTATGAAGAAATGCCCGCGGAGCCCACACCTCCAAGGCCCCTTGTACCTTCAAAACCTGACGAAGATGAAGAAACATATAGCCCGCTTATGGGAGCAGAAGATGCTCGCTTCGAGCGTGGACGCATTATTCATAGCCTGCTTGAGTGGTTGCCTGAGGTTGTACCTGAGGCGCGTGAAGCATCAGCATACCTGTTCCTATCAAGGCATTATCCTGATTTAAACGAGAAAAACCGCAATATCTATTGGCTAGAGGTTGAAGCTATTCTTAACCATCCTGATCTAGGCGCGCTTTTTGGGCCCGAAAGCCGGGCGGAGGTTTCGGTTGCTGGGCTGGTTGGTGCGCGTGTTGTCTCGGGGCAGGTGGATCGGTTGGTGGTGACAGATGATGACGTTATGATCGTAGATTATAAAACCAACCGTCCTCCACCAAAACATATATCTATGGTGTCCGGCGGGTATTTAAGGCAAATGGGTTTATATTCTAAGGCACTTAAAATTATCTATCCTGAAAAGAGGGTTAGAACTGCCCTTTTATGGACAAATGAAGCACGATTAATGGAATTGCCTGATGAATTGATCATGCAATCGATTGCCCATTTAGATTAGAATATTGTTTAGATAATCTAATCTAAATACTGCAAGTTAATTAATAAAATCACGCGTGCGTGTGTGGGCCTTGACCTTCGCATAATAGCTGCCTACTTTATGTGTCAATGTAGGAAAACAAGAGATGAATATTTGAGCAACTTGCTAAGGTATTTTAGAAAAGAAAGTATAAGAAATGGCAACGATTACAGTAACTGATGAAACATTTGAACAGGACGTTTTAAATGCGGATAAGCCAGTTGTTTTGGACTTTTGGGCACAGTGGTGTGGCCCGTGTAAAATGATTGGCCCTGTTTTGGAAGAGATTTCTGGCGAGCGTGATGACGTTATTATCGCAAAAATGGACATTGATGCTAACCCGGAAACACCGACTAAATTTGGCGTTCGCTCTATCCCAACATTGTTGATCTTTAAAGGCGGCGAGAGCGTTGCGACAACAATGGGAGCGAAACCAAAAGCGCAGCTTTCCCAGTGGATTGACAGCGCACTCTAATCGGAAATTTATATCGGCTATAAAGGCGGCTATTTAGCCGCCTTTTTTGTTGGAGTGTAAGATCGTTCTGGATGGTTATACAGATTAATCAGGTAATATGTTGGCGCGTTTTAGAACTTGGCCTGCCAGATACAATGATCCACCAATGAGAACAAAGGGTGGTGCAGTGCGCGATGATTGGAGGTCGATCATAGATAGTGCGGCTTCAAAGTCTTTAGCAATAACACCGTTTAATCCGAGGTCCGTTGCTGCTGCTGCCAGGTCGGCTGCTTTGGCAGCCCCGTCCTCTCCTTCAATTGGAACAGCAATCACTTTCGTCAACAAATTTGCAAGCGGCTTCAGATAGCCTTCAACGTCTTTTGTTCCCATCATACCAAGAATAAGGAAAATGGGTTGCTCCGTGGGGTCAACTGTTTGCAGAAATGTACGAATAACCCCTGCGGCGGCTGGATTATGACCACCATCTAGCCACAAAAGTGAATTATCCGGTAATAAATTGTTTAGGGGCGTGTTATCTAGTTTTTGCAAGCGGGCAGGCCAGCGGACCCAGCCCAATCCTGCGCGGATGGCTGCTTCTGGTATATGAACTGCTTGTTGGGTCATCGCGATTTTAATTGCGAGTCCCGCATTGCTAACCTGATGAATACCAATCAAATTTGGTTTCGGTAGCGTCAGTTTGGTGTTTTGGTCGCTATAGAGGAAATAGTCGCTGTCGTTCGTAAGTTCGACATTCCAATCGTCTTTAAAGAAATACCCTGTTGCGCTTTCTTCAGCTATTTTTGAACTAATGACTTTTTTTGCTGCTGCTAGCTGCGGTCCGACGATGACAGGGGCACCTTTTTTAATAATCCCTGCTTTTTCACCAGAAATAGCTTCTATTGTGTCACCTAAAAATTGTTCATGATCAAAACTGACAGGTGTTATGCAGGTTGCAGCCGGATTTTCGATAACATTGGTCGCGTCAAGGCGCCCGCCAAGCCCAACTTCCAGAATACATAGGTCAGCGTCTACCCGTGAAAAAGCAAGGAAGGCGGCAGCCGTTGTTACTTCAAAAAAAGTAATTGGGTCATTACCGTTCGCACGTTCACATTCAGCGAGAATATCTGACAATGTCTCATCATCTATCAAACTACCGGCAACGCGGATACGTTCGTTAAAGCGAACCAGATGCGGCGATGTATAGACATGAACCCTGTGGCCAGCGGCCTCCGCGATTGCACGCAGTGTTGAAACTGTTGAGCCCTTGCCATTGGTACCGGCTATATGAATAACAGGTGGTAGTTTTTTATGAGGGTTCCCAAGTTTTTCAAGCAACTTGTATAAACGGTCAAGCGACAGGTCGATTTTCTTTGGGTGCAACTTCATCAAGCGCGCCAGAATAGCATCACTGTCGTTAACCGTCATTTCTAGGCCTTTATTAAATGGCAGGTATTTATTGTCCGGGTGGTCCGGCTATTCAGCGGCCTTAAGCCCTCTATGGCGACCGCCCATCAAAAGTGTCAATATTTTACCCAGTTCTTCCGGTAATTGATGACGATGGGTAACCATATCGACCATGCCATGCTCAAGGAGATACTCAGCGCGCTGGAAACCATCCGGTAATTTTTCGCGTATCGTTTGTTCGATAACACGCGGACCAGAGAATGCAATCATGGCACCTGGTTCCGCGATCTGAACATCGCCGAGCATCGCGTAGGAAGCAGAGACACCGCCTGATGTTGGATCAGTTAGAACAACAAGATATGGCAGGCCAGCATCGCGGAGCATTTGAATAGCAACTGTTGTACGCGGCATTTGCATTAAGGAGAGAATACCTTCTTGCATACGAGCACCGCCAGACGCTGTAAACATCACATAGGGTGCATTGATTTTAAGCGCATGGCGAGCACCAGCAATGATACCTTCGCCAACAGCCATTCCCATTGACCCCCCCATAAAGAAGAAGTTCTGGATAGCAACAACGGTTTCCTGACCGCCAATTTTCCCCACAGCAACTTTGATGGCATCTTCATCACCAGTGGTGTTACGGGCGCTTTTTAGGCGGTCAGTATATTTTTTGGTGTCGCGGAACTTAAGCGGGTCCTGTTTAACCGAGGGTAGTTCAATAAGTTCATAGTTTTTATTATCAAACAGCGCGTCAAACCGGTTTGTCGGTGGTACACGATCATGATGGTCGCAGTGTGCACAGACATATTGGTTTGCAACAAACTCTTTCTGAAAAATCATTTGGCCACAGTTTTTACATTTATGCCAAAGATTATCCGGAGTTTCCTTGGAATTCAGCACTTTCTGCAACTTAGGCTTTACATAATTGGTGAGCCAGCTCATTGCATTTCTCCCTTGTTCAGACCGCGACGCCTGTTTGGTTTGTATCTTGTCTTTAGCGCGTTTTAGCCGTTTCGTCCAGAATGCGCCCCATCTGAGAGCGTTTTAACAAAATCGAGCACATCGTCAACCAAATCAGTCTTTGTTGACCCATCAGGGTCAATGCCATCTTCGATCATTGAAACAATTGCCGAGCCTACAACAACGCCGTCCGCATATTTTGCCATGATAGCAGCTTGCTCAGGCGTCTTAATGCCAAAGCCAACCGCAACTGGCAGATCGGTATGCTTTCTTATATGGGTAATTGCATTTTGAATGTCACCCTCTGTCGCAGATTTTCCTCCAGTGACACCTGCAACAGCAACATAATATACAAATCCGCTTGCACCCTCTAGTACCTTGGGTAAGCGAACATCATCTGATGTTGGTGTGGCCAGACGAATAACGTTAATGCCTGCCGCATTCGCAGGAAGTCTTAGTTCTTCGTCTTCTTCTGGGGGTAAATCAACAATGATTAAGCCATCTACGCCTGCTCTGGCTGCGTCTGATGCGAATTTTTCAATCCCATAAGCGAAAACCGGATTGAAATACCCCATAAGCACAATTGGGGTATCCTGATCATCTTCACGGAAGCTTCGAACCATATCCAAGGTTTTTGCGAGTGACATCCCGCCCTTGAGGGCACGCTGTGCGGCGCGGTCAATCGCTGGACCATCGGCAGAGGGATCTGTAAACGGCATACCTAGCTCGATAATATCAACCCCCTTGCTTGGTAGGCCCTTTAGTACGTTCAGTGAAGTGTCATAATTGGGGTCACCAGCTGTTATGAATGCGACAAAGCCCGCCTTGTTTGCTGCACGTAGTTCAGTGAATTTTGCTTCTAATCTACTCATGCCTATATCTCCTCGCCGAGGGCGTCAGCGACGGTGAATATATCCTTATCGCCGCGGCCAGAAAGATTGAGAACGATAATATGATCTTTTGGCAGATCAGGTGCAATTTTACTGATGTGTGCAAGCGCGTGACTTGTCTCCAAGGCAGGGATAATCCCTTCAGTTTTGCAGCAAAGTTGAAATGCCTGTAGGGCCTCATCATCTGTCGCACCAACATACTCAACGCGATTTTGTTCATGAAGCCAGACATGCTCCGGGCCAATGCCGGGATAATCAAGGCCGGCGGAAATTGAGTGGGCTTCTTGAATTTGTCCGTCTTCGTTTTGAAGCAAATAGGTGCGGTTTCCATGTAAAACACCCGGTGTACCACCTGTTATGGAGGCCGCATGCTTGTCTGTGTCGACACCGAAACCTGCCGCTTCAACTGCAATCGCGCGAACGCTTGTATCGTTCAAAAATGGATGAAAAAGGCCAATAGCGTTTGATCCGCCGCCAACACAGGCAATTAGCGTATCGGGAAGGCGCCCTTCCGCTTCCATCATTTGTACTTTGGTCTCCCGACCAATAATGCTTTGGAAATCCCGTACCATCATTGGATAGGGATGGGGGCCTGCAACAGTGCCAATAATATAGAAGGTGTCATGAACATTTGTGACCCAGTCACGTAGTGCTTCGTTCATGGCGTCCTTAAGCGTTGAAGATCCGCTTGTTACCGGGCGAACCTCAGCGCCTAATAATTTCATACGGAACACATTTGGCTTTTGTCGTTCAATGTCGGTTGCACCCATGAAGACTGTACATTTCAAGCCAAAACGAGCTGCGACCGTTGCGGTTGCAACACCGTGCTGACCAGCACCGGTTTCGGCGATAATGCGGGTTTTCCCCATTCTGCGGGCAAGTAGAATTTGCCCAATCGCATGATTAATTTTATGGGCACCTGTATGGTTTAATTCTTCGCGTTTGAAATAGATTTTAGCGCCGCCTAATTCTTCTGTAAGGCGTTCTGCGAAGTAAAGCGGGCTTGGGCGGCCAACATACACGCGGTTTAGTTCATCCAGTTCTTCGATAAAACTTGGGTCCTGGATGGCTTCTTTGTAGGCTTTCTCTACATTCAAGACGAGTGGCATCAAGGTTTCAGAGACATAACGCCCGCCATATTTTCCAAAATGGCCTTTTTCATCTGGTCCCTGTGTGAAGCTGTTAACTTGAGTATTCATAGTTTTGTACCTGTTTCATCAGTCAATTTTGAATGAGGTATGCCAGTTACCATCTTTGCTCAAAACTGATCTGCTTCATTCATTTATTCAAGTGATTGCTTTGGCAGCATTTAAAAATTCTTGGATTTTCTCATGGGACTTAACGCCGGGTGCGCTCTCTACTCCGGAGGAAATATCAACTGCGGCAGCGCCGCTTGCTTCAATTGCTTCCTGAAGGTTTACTGAGGTCAACCCGCCTGCCAAAAGCCAAGGTTTTGAAATGGACCTTGTTTGCATGATTCGCCAGGGGAAACTTATGGCATTACCGCCCGGTAGTTTAGCACCGCGTGGTGGTTTCGCATCATATAAGCTAAGATCCGTCACATCGTCGAATTGCGCCGCTTGATCGAGGTCATTTTCCTCTCGAATTCCATACGCTTTAATCACTGAAACGCCCAATTGGTCCCTGATGCGTTTTGCGTCCGACGGGTACTCAAGGCCGTGTAATTGAACATAGTCAAGGTCAAGTGCGTCAACAGCAGCTTCAATGCGTGAGAAGGGCGCGTCGACAAAAACACCAACACGTTCAACACTGGACGGAAGCCGCGGTCGCATTTTCATAGCGTTTTGAAGGCTTACATCACGGGGGGATGCTTCAAAGAATACAAAACCAAGCCAGCGAGCACCAGCCTTCGCAGCAATATTTGCTGTTTCGGCATCAGTAATCCCACAAATTTTCACATGTATAGACATGGTTGGGTTTCCCGCTCTAACTTAGGGTCTGCAATTGGAATGTACGGCTATATAAAGTGCCCTGATCGTTTATGCACGATTTTTTTGTACTGGTCGCTTAAAGGTGATTAATCTTTGTCAACCAAGAGGTTTTCAAACTCAGGTGTTTCCTTTTTCAGGGCTGCCATCGCTGCTTTGGGCAAATCATTACCCAGTAGCATGCCGCTATTCCAGGTCGCGACATAGTCGAGCCCGTCCTGCACATCATGATCACGTGCATGAATAAGTACTTTTTTGGTACCTGTAACCGCAACTGGGCTTTTGCTCGCGATTGTTGCGGCGATTTCTTGAGCTTTGGCGAGCGCTTCATCTTTTGAAGGCTCGACATAATTCATCAGGCCAAAGTGCTGTGTTTCTTCAACGGCTACTTTTCTGCCGGTCAGCGCCCATTCGCGTAAAATCCCTTGTGGCACCAGGCCGTTCATGCGCTGAAGGGTGCCAAGGTCAGCAACAATTGCAACGTTGATTTCCTGAATGCAAAGCCACGTGTCTGAGCTTGCTACACGAATATCGCAGGCTGAAATCAAATCGATACCGCCACCAATGCACGCGCCGTGAATGGCTGCAATTACGGGCGCATTCGCATTTTCAATGACCGAAAAACAGTCTTGTAGCCACAAGATATGGCGGCGCAGTTTTTCGCGCTCTCGGGCTGGGTCCTGATCTTTGGTTCCCATAACGGCATCATTTTCCTTGAGGTCGAGACCTGCGGTAAAATGTTTGCCGTTCCCTGAGAGTATAATCGCCCGAACATTGGGATCGTGGTCAAGGTTTTCAAAGGCGTCTTTAATTTCCTTAAAGAATACGCTGTTCATCGCATTTAATTTATCGGGGCGATTAAGTGCAACATGAGCGACGTGGCCATCAATTGCTACATTCAGCGTTTCATATGCCATTTTATGTCCTTTGGGCTATTTAATGCTTTCGACCAGGGAAGCGAAACTATCAGCTTTTTCAAGTGCCTTCATTATACGGCCCTTGTTCATCCAGTCGATCACCAATTTGCGAACTTTTTTATCTTTAATATTTGCCTTCAAATATTCAAGCAGGTCTTCGTCGCTGGCTCCAAAGTCGCCAAATTCACTGCGAAAACCATACATAAGTTGCCAGAAACTTTGATCACCTAGTGATTCATGCAGCATAGCGAACATTAAAGTATAGTTCGCTGTTGAAACGGCAGCGTTTCCTTTTTCTGCGTATTTTTTCAGTGGCAATTTCTGTAGTTTGGGGTTTGTTTCAAATGCCGTTCTTACAACATCAAGACTGGTTGTGCCTAATGGGCCTATTTTGTCATGGTCTTCCAGCATACGTGTTAGTGCTATATGCCAACCATGATCATTGCTTGTGTAGTTTTTGATTTGCCAAAGCGAAGCTAACTGTTTTTGGAAATTGGTTTTGCTGTAGTCACCGAAAGAAATAAAATCAAACCCTTGCCCGCTTTCCTCTGCGAATGCGTTATTCAGCTCGCTTACAATATATTTTCGATTTGAACCACTTGGTCCTAATAACTGGTTATATGTCTCTGCAATGTTTAACAATTCAGCGTTTGCTGTCATTGCGGCATCACGGTTTTCGGGTAGAAAATAGTGTGTTGTATTTGATGTTGTCAGTTTGGTAAATTGACTTAGTCCTAAAATAAACCCGTATGAAGGTTCACTGCCGCGCAGTTCGATCTGTTCTCGTGTCCCAGATAATACTCTTTTACGTTCAATAGCATTTCCAGCTAAGGAGTAACCTTGAGGTACAGTAATTTTAGCAGTCGGTGTATAGCGTTGATGCTTTTTGTAGCTATTGATTGCCTTTTTGTCGGGTGCGGCAACAACAGGATAGATAAAGCTGTTGAAACGCACCATTGTGTAATCGGGTTTCAGAATATCGTTCGGAAGATGGTCTGCAAATAAAGCCAGAGATTTTAAATCCCCCTTATATTGCACGGAGAATTCTGTGCTGTTATTGGGGGCAACGGGCGAGGCTAACTTTACCTTAATGACGTTGAGGTTGAACGTGTCACCGGATACATCACCAATGTTAGACTGAAATGATAAGTTTCTGTTTTTAACTCCGACAACCTTTGTAACATTAAGGCCTGGATTAAGAAGGAGAGTTACGTCTTGAATGGGTAACTCTGATGTATTTCTAAAGCGCAACCATGCAGCAGCACTAATGCCCCTGTTTTTGATCTGATTACTTAGAAACATCTCCATCGTTAAATGCATATTTTGCATTTTGATATCGAGCGGAAAAGGCTGTTGCTGTGCCGCTATAGCCTTTGAAATAATGATAAAAAATAGTGCTAAAATGAATGTACGCATGCAGATATCCCCCTAAAATACTACTGAAGGTTTATAGCTCAAGGCGAGCTTTTGCAAGGGATAGTCTGTCATACCTCATCGCCATTGTTGATACAAAAACTGGTGATCAATGTGTCAGCTATTTCTGCTGCGGCTTCCACATGTTCGATATCGATGTTTAGGCCAAATAAAATGAAGGTAAGCTTAGTACAGTCCGGCCCAACAGGCGTTCTGATACTATCGGAATAGGGCGTACCAAAAGGGCCCGTATCGTCGGCAAGCACGGGTAGCCCTTCAAGGTTTACATCTCCGCGACCAAGGCCTTCGTAAAGTTCACCTGGCCCAGCGATTTTCAGGGTTATATCGCCGTTGATTTTATCGGTATCATAACAACCAACCGGAATCCCTGTCATCAGGGAGACAAGGTTACCGCAATCAACAACATTATTGATGCTTGATATCCCTTTGCCAGCAAGGACGCGCCTTGTGATTGCTTCAGAGGAAGGGCGGTAGCGGCTTGGGTCTTTGCCGGTTTTTCTAAATGCTTCCCGAATGCCTGCGATCACTGGGTCACTGGACGCGGCTTCCCCCATTAATTCATCGATACGTAAGCTCATGGCTTCACGCATTGTCGTGAACAAGCTATCGGTTGATGCCGCAACCTTTACATCATAATCCAGCATGCCAATGTTTAGCGCTATTCCAAGGTCAGCGAGTGCTGGATCGATTTTTAACTGCATACTATTTCCTTTGCTGCCTTATAGATAAGCGAATGTTATGGTACGTAAATAGGCCTATTGGGACTCATCAAGGCTGTTTATTAAATATTCGCTCGCTTTTCGTGACGGTCCTTCAAGTCCGGATAAGCCCCCGAGTGGAGCGAGGGAAGCATAGTTCGAATAGATACCTGCAATGCCAACGGCAATAGATTTGTAATTTTCGTCCGTGTTATTTTTGTGGATGGTTCTTAAAATATCTTCGAGTGTTTCAACAAAATCTTCCATCCAAATTTTCAAAGTATTTTTCAAGTCATCTCGTTCATTAGCTGCGATAATTAATGATTGGGCAGTTAAGGCGAACATATTTTGCTCTGCAGACCGATTATAGAGAAAATCTATTAGCACATGTGCGGGTTGGCTGATTGTGAGGGACTTCATATAGTCAGATTGTTGGTGGGATTTGTTAATGAATCGCTTCACAAGTGACGAAAGTAACGCTTCGCGGTTGCCAATATAATGACGTAACAGGCTACGACGCAGGCCTGCTTGTTCGGCAATTTTTTCAAGAGTCGATCCTTCAACACCATATTTTGCAACGCATATTTCAAATGCATCGAGAATTTCTTCAGTACGCTCTTGCTTGATACTCGGTCTAGCCATTTCACAATAATAAATTGTCAGTATTGACAATTTATTATTTCCTCCTATTTATTGTCAAACTTGATCATAAAGGAAATAGCATAATGCAATTAATCACCGTGCTCAAATGTCTTCTCATAAGTTTTATGTTCTCATTGCCCGTTTCGGCGGAAACCGGGCAGCAAGAAAACAACGGCCTGAAAATCGCAATTAATAATGTTAAAGCAGAGTCCGGGCAGCTATTGCTTGTGGTCTATAATGACATGGCTAGCTTTGATGCACAGGATACAAAGCGCGCTTTCGCCAGTATTAGTGTGCAAGCAAATGATAAAAAACAGCAGATTATCTTGTCGCCCGTACCGAACGGCAAATATGCGGTTGCTTTGTTTCATGACGCTAACAACAATGGTGTTATGGATTTTAAGGGTGAAATACCATTAGAGGGTTACGGCACTTCGGGCGCTTTGCGCGGCCTTGACCAACCTAGTTTCAATAAGGCTGCCGTTACCGTAAAGGATGGAATGGCCCACATTTCTGTTAAATTACATTATTATCGATAGGGCATCATATGTCGTTCTTATCCATAGAGTTTTCAGAAACCGATATCTACGGCCTTGAATTGTGGCTTGGTGATAATTTCTTTTGGCTTTCATTGATCTTTTTAGCTTTTGAATTCATCAGATTGATGATCAAAAAATCCTTGAAATTAAATATCCTTGGTGATGCGGTCGCTAATTTCGTTACGCTTGCGGCGTCAATTGGTATTAACTTCACTATCGGGCTATTGTATCTTTCAATCTTCTATTATTTCTATGAAAATGTAAGCCTAACACAGCTACCCATTAACGGCTGGACTATCATAATTTGTATCGTTCTTGCCGATTTCATCTATTACTGGGAACATCGTTTTATGCACCGGGTGGGTTTTGGCTGGGCAACACATGCGGTACATCACAGTTCGCCCTACTTCAATATATCGGTCGCCTACCGGTTGGGCCCACTTGATAGCTTTATTCCGGTTTTCTTCCATATTCCTCTTGCGATGCTAGGGTTTAACCCATTCCTCATTTTGTTCGCAGAAATCGTTGTCCAGCTGTATCAAACAGCCCTGCATACCGAGGTGATTGGCAAGTTCCCAAAAATAATTGAGCGAATATTCAATACGCCATCCCATCACCGAGTGCATCATGGGTCCAATCCAGAATATCTGGATAAAAACTATGCCGGTATTTTAATAATCTGGGACCGAATGTTCGGCACATTTGAGGAAGAAAAGGAAAAGGTTGTTTACGGCGTTACCGAACCAATCAACAGCGTAAATCCAATCATTGTTTTCTTCTGCGGTTTTATCTGGATGTTCAAGCGGATTAAAGAAGAAAAAGGTTTCGGAAATAAGATCAAAACAATTTTCCTACCGCCAGACTGGAAATCAGAACCTTAATAAAAAAGGGCGGTGTAATACCGCCCTCTCTAATTTCGTATTTATGAAAAGATTAAGCAGCTTTCGCTAACCGGCCACGTGTGTCGCCTTTGGCATAGAAAGTTTCGCCTTTTTCTGCCATATCGCGAAGCATTTGTGGTGGAGTAAAGCGTGGGCCGTAGGCTTGCGCAAGGCGGTCCGCTTCACGTACAAATTCTGCAACGCCCATTGTGTCAATAAAGCTGAATGGGCCACCAGTAAACGGTGCAAAGCCCCAACCGAAGATCGCACCGATATCACCGGATGACGCATCGATCAATACGCCTTCTTCGAAGCAGCGTGCCGCTTCAACCGCTTGGCGTACCATCAAACGGGACTCAACTTCATCAAGCGTTGGCTGGTCGTCAGCTACTGGGAAATGATCGCCAAGGCCAGACCACAAGTATTTCTTGCTACCGTCTTCCGGGTACACATAGTTACCTTTACTGTTCTTACGACCAAAGCGCTCTAGCTCAACAACCATTTTTTCAACAAAGCTGTCTGCTGGTGAAGGTACATACTTATCACCCAATGCTTTGCGGGTTGCCAGACCAACCTTGTAGGATAGATCAAGCGCAACCTCGTCACCCACGGCAAGCGGGCCAACCGGCATACCAGACATTTTACCAGCATTTTCGATAAGCGCGGGTTTCACGCCTTCCTGCACCATCGCGTAGCCTTCTTGGACGTACGTACCGAAACAGCGGCTTGTGTAGAAACCACGGCTATCGTTCACAACGATTGGTGTTTTCTTGATTTGGGCAACGTAATCGAGGGCAAGCGCCAGTGTTTCGTCATCAGTTTTCTCACCCATAATGATTTCAACAAGAGGCATCTTGTCGACTGGTGAGAAGAAGTGGATACCGATGAACTGATGTGGGCGCGTGAAGTTTTTGGCTAAACCCGTAATCGGAAGCGTTGAAGTGTTTGACGCGAACACAATATCCTTGCCGATAACAGCTTCGGTTTTTTCAGTAACATCCTTTTTAATGTCATCAGCTTCGAACACAGCCTCAATGATCAGGTCACAGTCCTTGAGGTCATCATAGGAATCTGTTGTGTGAATACGTTCCAATAGCGCATCACCTTTTTCCTGTGTAACCTTGCCGCGGCTGATGCCCTTTTCAACAAGCTTGCGGGAATAGTCCTTCCCTTTCTCAGCAGAAGCAACATCACGGTCCAGAAGCACAACATCCATACCTGCTTTGGCTGATACATAAGCAACGCCTGCACCCATAAGGCCAGCACCAAGCATACCCAAACGCTTAACAGTTTTACGCTCAAACCCGTCTGGGCGAAGCGAGCCTTTTTCTACGGCCTGCTTATTAATGAAGAGGCTGCGGATCATGTTGCCAGCAACTGGATCTTTCAGAAGTTTGAGGAAATACTTGGATTCGATTTTGATCGCAGTATCGAAGTTTACGATACCACCCTCATAGAGGCATGAAAGAATTGCCTGAATAGCTGGGTAGTTATGCTGTGTCTGCTTCTGTGCCATTGCGTTCGCGCCGACAAATGTTTGAACAGCAGCAGGGTTCATTGCACCAGCGCCGCCCGGGAATTTGAAACCTTTCTTATCCCAAGGTGCGATCGCGCTTGATGTGTTCTTCACCCAATCGGTCGCTGTTTTCACAACATCTTCCAACGGCACAACCGCCTGAACGATACCAAGGCCTTGTGCAGTTACCGGGTTAAACGGCTTACCTGTAGTGATTGCGCCAGCAGCAGCCTGAATACCAATTAGGCGTGGAAGGCGCTGGGTGCCGCCGCCACCAGGAAGCAAGCCAACTTGTACTTCTGGAAGGCCAAGCTGGATTTTTGGATTGTCAGCCACAACGCGGTGATGACACGCGAGCACGAGCTCAAGGCCGCCACCAAGTGCAAGGCCGTTAACTGCTGCTGCGAATGGCTTTGTACCTTCCTTCATCAAAACTTTAGCAGGTTTGCCGCCTGTTTCCATTTTGCGAAGAATGCTGTTTAGGCGGAAGGTTCCAGCGAACTGTTCTTCCAGTGAAATTTCAGCACCAGACGCTTGCCCACCGAGCATATTCAGGTCTGCGCCCGCAAGGAACGCAGGTTTGCCTGATGTAATCACTGCACCCTTGATCGCGTCATCGCTGAGAACACGGTCGACGCAAGTATCGAGGTCATCAATAAGCTGTGCGTTAAACACATTCATGTTTGCGTTCGGAAGGTCAATGGTCAGAAGCGCAACACCGTCGCTATCTACTTCAAAACGAATTGTATCAGTCATAGTAATCTCTCTTTTTTCTTCGTCTTGGGGCGTTTTATACGCGCTCGATGATTGTTGCTGTACCCATGCCGGCACCGATACAAAGCGTTGTAAGTGCTGTGGATTTGCCAGAGCGCTCAAGTTCGTCAAGAACTGTGCCCAATACCATTGCGCCGGTTGCACCAAGTGGGTGGCCCATTGCGATCGCACCGCCATTTACGTTGATATCGCTATGATCAATATTGAGCGCTTCCATGAAACGAAGAACAACAGAAGCAAAGGCTTCATTAAGTTCCCAAACATCAATATCGGATGTGCTCATGCCCGCGCGCTTCATCGCCTTTTCAGCAGCAAAGCTTGGACCTGTCAGCATGATTGTTGGCTCTGAACCAACAGATGCCATTGAGCGAATACGAGCACGTGGCTTGATACCGAGTTTTTCACCAATTTCCTTGTTACCAATCAGGATACCTGCAGCGCCGTCAACGATGCCAGAGCTGTTTCCTGCGTGGTGAACATGATTGATTTTTTCAATCTCAGGGTATTTTTGAATAGCAACATTATCGAAGCCAAGATCGCCCATTTGCACGAATGATGGTTTCAACGCACCAAGCGACTGCATTGTTGTTTCAGGGCGCATAAATTCGTCATGATCAAGTGCTGTCATGCCCGCTACGTCCTTTACGGGAACAATTGATTTTTCGAAACGATTGTCGTCCCATGCTGCTTTCGCGCGCTTTTGGCTTTCAACGGCATATGCGTCCACATCATCGCGGCTGTAACCATATTTTGTTGCAATAAGGTCCGCAGAAATGCCTTGTGGTACGAAATATGTGTCAAAGGCAACGCTAGGATCAGCCGGCCATGCACCACCGTCAGAGCCCATTGGAACACGAGACATTGCCTCGACGCCGCCGCCGATTGCCATGTCGGCTTCACCAGACATTACCTTTGCAGCAGCGATATTGGCTGCCTCCAGGCCAGACGCACAGAAACGGTTTACCTGGAAGCCTGCTGTTGTTTCAGCGTATCCGGCATTCATCGCTGCAACACGTGCAATGTTTGCGCCTTGCTCGCCAACAGGAGACACACAGCCAAGGATAACATCATCCACATTTGCTGTATCCAGTTCGTTTCGGTCACTGATTGCTTCCAAAACCTGTGTAGCCAGTTGCACTGGAGTAATTTCGTTCAGTGAGCCATCAGCGCGGCCGCGACCACGTGGGGTTCTGACGGCGTCATAAATATAAGCGTCTGTCATGATATTTCCTTGTTTCTCTCTCAATTAATCCCAAAAGTATGTACCGACTTAGAAGTTTGCCGCGTCCAGTGCCATCAATTCATCAGAACCTGCCTGAATTTCAGCCAATAGCGCGTTTGTTTCAATGATGCGGCGTTTCATATAGTAACGACCGACAAGTAATTTATTTTCGTGGAATGAAGGATCCTCTGTACCGTTTGCGAGTGCGTTTGCGGATACCTTGGCAATTTTAGTCCACATTAGACCGATCAGGACATGACCGAAAAGATGCATATAGGCAACTGACCCAGCGCCTGCGTTATCAGGGTTGGTCATAGCATTTTGCATGAACCAGAATGTCGCGGTTTGCAGGTCGCCAATCGCTTTCTCTAGCGGGCCAGTGAAATCATTCAGTGTTTCATTGTCTTTATTTTCAGCAATGATTTCAGAAACATATTTGAAGAAGGCTTGGATACCGCGGCCACCGTTTGCACCTAACTTGCGGCCAACCAGGTCAAGTGCCTGAATACCATTTGTACCTTCGTAAATCTGTGCAATACGGGCGTCACGGACAAATTGTTCCATACCCCATTCAGAAATATAGCCATGGCCACCAAACACTTGCTGCGCAGCAGTTGCATTTTCGTATCCGCGGTCGGTGAACACACCTTTAATCACTGGTGTTAAAAGACCAACAATATCATCAGCCCATTCACGTTCTTTTTCGTCTTCGGCTTTTCTGGACAGATCCACTAAAAGCGCGGCCCAACTGGCAGCGGCGCGAGCAGCTTCGTTAAACGAACGACTATTCAATAGGTTCCGGCGCACATCAGGGTGAACGATGATTGGGTCCGCCGGTTTGTCTGGTGCAGTTGCGCCCTTAAGTGAGCGGCCCTGAACACGGTCATTCGCATATTCAACAGCGTTCTGGTAACTTACTTCAGAGAGACCAAGACCTTGAACGCCGACACCGAGGCGGGCAGCATTCATCATAATGAACATTGCACGCAAACCTTTGTGTGGTTCACCGAGCATATAACCAGTTGCACCATCATAGTTCAGCACACAGGTAGAATTGCCGTGGATACCCATTTTTTCTTCGATAGAGCCACAAGTAACGCCGTTACGTTCGCCGAGCGATCCATCTTCGTTAATCAGGAACTTGGGAACAATGAAAAGTGAAATCCCTTTCACACCTTTTGGTGCATCAGGAAGTTTTGCGAGTACAAGATGGATAATATTGTCGCTCATATCGTGTTCACCAGCCGAAATGAAGATTTTCGTGCCGGAGATGGCGAACGTTCCATCATCATTTGGTTCAGCTTTGGTGCGCAAGAGGCCGAGATCAGTACCACAATGAGGTTCGGTAAGGTTCATTGTCCCTGTCCAGCTACCTTCAACCATATTAGGGAGGTATTTAGCTTTTTGTTCGTCAGTACCTTCGATGATGATTGATGCCATCGCCCCTTGAGAAAGGCCGGGATACATCGCAAACGCCATATTCGATGATACAAGCATTTCTTCCATGCACATGCCAATCACATGCGGCATGCCTTGACCACCAAATTCCTCTGGTCCAGTGAGGCCTACCCAGCCACCTTCAACATATTTTTGATAGGCTTCCTTGAAGCCCTTTGGTGTGGTTACAGAGCCGTCTTCGTGGCGTGTACATCCTTCGTGATCACCCGAAAGGTTAAGTGGCTGCAATTCGTTTTCACAGAACTTGCCGCCTTCCTCGAGGATAGCGCTTACTAGATCAGGGGTTGCTTCGGCGTATCCGGGTAGATTTGAATATTGAGCAATGTTTAATACATCGTTCAGTACAAATTGCATGTCTTTGACGGGGGCGCGGTATGTAGGCATTTTATAGTTCCTTAAAAGTCTTATAATCTTTTGTTATCTGATATTACCATGTTGCATGTGTACGAGGCTTGGAGGCTTGCCGGTTTCAGGCTCGACCCATTTTTGCGTTTCTGTGCAGTATTCCAAACTCTCGAGAAGACCGCAAAAGTCGCTGAGTTCTTCTATTGTTGCATCAATATCGGCCTTTTGGGCCTTGAGGGCATTGATTCTGTCTTCGCAGCGCGTAAGCGTTACACTGCGCTGGGTTTCACGCTCATCACCGATATCATAAAGGTCAAGCATTTCACCAATTTCGGTGAGAGAAAACCCAACGCGCTTGCCCCGTAATATCCAGGCAAGGCGCACACGGTCGGCCTGATGATAAACGCGGGTTTGGCCAATTCGCTCAGGGGAAATTAAACCCTGGTCTTCATAGTGGCGTAAGGTTCGGGGGGTTATGTCGAACTCATCAGACAGATCTTTAATGGTGAAGGTATTATGTTTTTTCAATTCGCCATTTTCTATCATTTTTGATCACTTCCATTAATTCTGCATCATATTTAGGTTACGCTTACGTTAACGTCAAGTAACAGATTGCTGATGTCCCAGAATGAAACGTAAGTTTTGAGGAATTAAGGAAAAATTGGACGATTGAGTATGATATACACAGAAGAAGGCTGGCTGCAGTACGCTTGTAGTGCTAGCATTATCGGCGAATCAGCAGCGGAAAGGTTATACAGTGGCCCCTAAGTTTGAGACGTTTGAGGCGTTTTTTCCCTATTATTTGGCGGAACACGCAAATCCCACCTGCAGGCGCCTTCATTACATTGGAACGATTTTGGCGACTGCGGTTCTCATTATATCAGTTCTATCAAAGACATGGTGGCTTTTGGTACTATATCCAATCATAGGGTATGGGTTTGCCTGGGTCGGGCATTTCAAGTTTGAGCGCAACCGACCTGCAACATTTGACTATCCCCGCTGGTCGCTGATGGGCGATTATAAAATGCTTTATCTCTTCCTTACTGGTCAGCTAGGTCCTGTTTTACGAGATGCGATCATCAAGTATGGGAAAGCTGCGCATTGAATTTAGTTTCAGTAAAGAAGTGCTTCAACGTTTAGTTAATCTTCGAAATTATGACGTTTGCATTCAGTTATAAACTCGGGTACGAGTAAAACAGTATACATTAGTTAGCGAGCCTAAGTTCCATGACGCTTTATCTGCCCATTGCCGAATTATCGATGAATATATTCTTCATTATCGGTATGGGTGCGATTGTTGGTTTTTTGTCTGGTATGTTCGGTGTTGGCGGTGGTTTTTTGATGACCCCGCTCCTTATATTCTCTGGTATTCCACCAATTATTGCTGTGGCAACAGAATCAAATGAGATTACAGCAGCTTCCGTTTCAGGGGCGCTTGCCCATCATCGCCGCGGCGGTGTCGATATGAAAATGGGGATCATACTCGTGCTTGGCGGTGCTGTTGGTGCGCTTGTCGGTGTTGAAACACTGACGATTTTAAAGTCGTTAGGCCAGGAAGATCTGATAATTAAATTGGCCTATTTCTTATTTCTAGGCACCGTAGGGGCGTTAATGTTTTGGGAAAGTGTGCGTGCGATTATTCGTCAGCGCGCCGGATATATTCCGCCCCCTATTAACCGTGAGGACCGGCATAAAGCGTGGATACACAAGCTTCCCTTTAAGATGCGGTTCAGAAAGTCACGCCTTTATATTTCTATTCTTTTACCAATCGGTATTGGCATGTTGGTTGGTATCCTCTCGGGTATTATGGGTGTAGGCGGTGGATTTATCATGGTGCCAGCCATGATTTATATTTTAGGTATGCCAACGAATGTTGTTGTTGGAACGTCGCTGTTCCAGATTATATTTGTGACGTCGCTTGCAACTATTAATCACTCTATTAATACACAGTCAGTGGACGTTTTCCTCGCAGTTCTATTGCTTACGGGTGCAGTGATCGGGGCCCAGGTTGGTGTGCGCGCTGGTGCTAAACTGAAAGGTGAACAATTACGAGCCCTGCTTGCTTTGATGGTTGTCGTTGTTGGTATGAAAATGGGGTATGATCTGATTGTGGAACCTGAGCAGTTATATTCAGAAACAACCGTTGAAGGTGGTGGGCATTAATGGGCATGTTTAGGAAAATATTCTCTGCTGCTCTGCTGTTGTTCATGCTGAGTTTTACATGTGCACCGGGTGTTCATGCCTTAGTGCTCGATTTGTCGAACAAGCGAATTGAAATCCGTTACAGCTTTGATGGTGCCGACATTATCTTGTTTGGGACGGTTGGTTCATCCGCTAACGGGTCCATTAATGATCCCTTTGATGTCGTTGTTGTCGTTCGTGGCCCCGAAGAAGCCATGGTTGTGCGGCGTAAGGAAAAATTAGGCTTTATTTGGGTGAACGGGCCAAGCCTCGAGTTTCCTGCGGCACCAGGTTATTACGCTGTAGCTGCGAACAGACCCCTCAGCGAAATCGCTGGTCAGAAGGAGTTTTTGGCTACAGGGATAGGGTTTGAGAATTTACACCTTGCGTATGAAGGTGGTGCAGGGCGCGCACAAGCCTTACCTGAGTTCAAACAGGCCTTGTTTGATCTGAGAACATCAAAGGGCCTTTACAGGCAAGAAGAAGATTCGGTTACAATGATTGGTGAAGGATTGTTCCGTATGGATGTTCATTTGCCCGCGAACGTACCTGTAGGCGAATTTCAAATTGACGCTTATCTATTCCAAAACGGCGAATTTAAGGCTCGCGAACGTATCCCTTTGGCTGTTGATAAAGAGGGATTTGAACGCGCAGTTTTTAGTTTCGCGCACGAATCGCCATTTTTGTATGGCCTGATGGCAGTTGCAATAGCACTTGTTGCTGGTTGGATTGCTGGTGTGGTTGGGAAGAAGTCTTAAAGGCCGCTGCAATGTTCCGCGTTAGCCGCCCGACTCTTATGGAATATTGTCATTCGCTTCATTATTTGGGCTCTCATTGGACCATTTTTGAATTTTAAAAACAAATGTATCACCGTTTGCTTCAGCCATTACAAGTGTATGGCGAGACATTTGACAAAAAGCGGGAATATCGCGGACGCTTGCGGGGTCTGTTGCGGTGATTTTTAGAATATCGCCGTTATTCATATCGTCCAATATCCGGCGTGCGCGCAAAACGGGCAAGGGGCAAAGCATCCCTGTTGCATCAAGTGTAACGGTGACGACCTCTGAAGGCATAAATCTATCCTCAAGGCATATACTTGTTGATCTGTAATTAAATATTCTCATGGACGCCATTATGAGAATAAAATCTCAACACCAAGTTAATAGATAAAATTGAATTAAGCGATTATTTTCTGATGAAACAACAATTTAGGCCCACCCTTGGGTAGAGGGTGGGCCTATGACCGGAATTGGGTATTTTCCGGTAAGGATAAGAGACTGGATGTTGGATGCTGAGTGTCCCTTATCCCGAAAGGGTATTTTCACTAATGCAATGTGACATCAGTTCCACGCGTTTCGGTGCAAGATTGCTCAATCAGGTGCTGATGAATTGACAGCCATAGGTCAAACCCTTCGTGGTCACCGATGGATCGCATCTTTTTTAAGGCATGGTCTGCGTATACCAATGCTTTGTCACCGAGGTTTTTAAGCAAATTTTCGGCGACATAACCAAAATATACATTTGGATCAAAGGGTAGTGGCTGTTGCATGGTTACACTCATTGCAATTTCAAATAATGTTTGAATTTGATAAAGCAACCGGTGTGCCAAACTGAATGTCTGAAATGTCCTTTTAAAACAGAGAGTTATTTTCTGTTAGATTATTTTCCAGCCACGACAGGATAACATTTACCTACCTAAGTATAGGCAATGGAGTTAATTACCTATTCGCTGTTTTCAAGCGCTGAGAGTATATTGGGTGCCCTGCGCCACGGGCAGTCGCCATTTATACGCGGCAATAGAACTGTTCTCAAATTTGTGTGCTGTCTTATCTCGCGAGCGGTTTCATTAAGATCGGGATGATCTTCGCCCCCGCTTTCGCTGATTACGATTGACCTGATGGGAAGCCCGCGAATACGCATGGCATCCACCGTGGCAATTGTGTGTGAAATGGTGCCTAGGTAACTACCTGCCACAAGAATTGATGGGATTTGCAAGTCTGCTATCCAATCCGCGACGAGTTTGTCATTGGTTAAAGGTACAAAACTGCCACCGACACCTTCGATCAATGTAGTATCATTTTTATTTATTGCCGCTCTGCATATGCTTAGGACTTCAGAATAATCCAGTAGTTTCCCTTCCAGTTTGGCTGCCATCGACGGGGCTAGCGGCGCCTTGTAGCGGAGAGGGGAGGTTTGATCGATTTCCTTTCGGTTCAAGGGCAAATCCAAGCTATCCAGTATAGCAGCCGTATCGGTTCCAATCATATCTTCTGCAAGGTTTTTACTCGCAGGAATGCCGCTAATGATTGGCTTGATTGCATTAACTGAACTGCCTGTGGCGCGTAACTGAAACCCAAGTGTTGCCGTGACCATTGTTTTGCCGATTTCGGTGCCCGTTGATGTGATGAAAAAATTTTGAGTCATCGTTTTAATTTCCTAGGTTTAGATTTCGGCACGCGCGGATAAGTTTGTCAATGTCACTGTCACTATGAGTTGCTGAAAATGTGAATCTAAGCCTCGAAGTCCCTGTTGGAACAGTCGGTGGTCTGATCGCTGTAACCTTTATCGCTTGTGCTGCTAGATTGGCTGATGCTTTCATTGCGGCTGTTTCATCCCCGATAATCAATGGAACAATCGGGCTCTGTGGTGGATTAAGGTTTAACGCAGAGGCAAACTGACTTGCTAATTTTAGTGGGCGCGCTACCCGCTCGGGTTCAGCCTCAATAATTTCAAAAGCTTTCAATGCAGCGGCTAATGTGCCGGGCGGTAAGCCTGTTGTATAAACGAGTGAACGTGCACGGCTCTTCATTAGGTTTATGACAGGCTTAGGTCCCGCAAGATAACCACCGTAAGCGCCAATGGCTTTTGATAAGGTGCCCATTTGTAAGGGTACGAGGTTATGAGCACCCAAGGCGCTGGCTGATCCTGTGCCATTACCGATTGTCCCAAGGGCATGGGCATCGTCACTCATTAGCCACGCGTCATATTGACGTGCGAGCATACCTAATTCATCCAAGGGGGCAATATCACCGTCCATTGAATAAACGCCGTCAACTATAATCATTGTATTTGGATGGTTCGCGCGATGTTTAGCTAAAAGGCGCTGAGCATCCTCAACATCATTGTGTTTAAAATAATGGCACGTTGCCCGAGAGAGAGCGATACCAGAATGGATGCATGTATGAATAAGTTCGTCAGCAATAATCAGGTCCTTTGGGCCAGCGAGTGCTGGAATAATACCAATATTTGCCAGATAGCCAGACCCGAATACAATTGCGGCTTCACATCCTTTAAAGTTAGCGATTTTTTCTTCAAGTTGGCCGTAAAGTGGGTTGTTTCCAGTGACCAATCGGCTGGCGCCTGCGCCTACCCCGTATAATTTTGTCGCCTCCATTGATGCTTGGATCACGGCAGGGTGGGTTGAAAGGCCCAGATAATCATTATCAGTGAAGCTGGTGCATTCATTTTGACCATTATTAACCTGCATATGCAAAGAACGAGCGCTGGGCTGTAATCTGCGGCGTTGGTTTTTATCTTCCAAAATTTGGAGCTTGTTATCTGCGAAATCTAATAGACTTTGATAATATACTGTTGTGTTTTTCATGGCATGTGGGATAGGGGGATATTCTAAGTGGGTCAAGGTTTCAAATTGCATGGCTGATAGGCGATTTTGCTTGACTTAGGAACGTCGAGCGGCAAGGTTGCAGCCGATATGTAGGAGTCATAAAAATGAATGCACCAACCACTATTTCCACACAAGATACTCAGTCAGCTGTTCCTCTACGTCATGATTGGAACCGTGCTGAGATTATGGAGCTGTTTAACAAGCCATTTATGGATTTAGTATTTGAGGCGCAGAGCGTTCACCGCGTGTACCATGACCCTAACAAAGTACAGCTATCACAGCTGATTTCGATTAAAACAGGTGGTTGCGCTGAGGATTGCGGTTATTGCTCACAGTCGGCGAAATATAAGGAAGGTACTGGCCTTCAAGCAACGAAACTGATGGAAGTTGAACGGGTGCTTGAAGATGCGAAACGTGCAAAAGCGGGCGGTGCATCACGTTACTGTATGGGGGCAGCCTGGACCAGCCCGAAGGACCGTGACCTTGATCAGATCGAAGCAATGATCAAAGGTGTGAAAGAGCTTGGCCTAGAATCGTGCATGACGCTTGGTATGCTTAACAAATGTCAGGCTGAGCGCCTTAAGGATGCGGGGCTTGATTACTATAACCACAATGTCGATACATCCGAAGAATTTTATGGTGAGATCATCACAACACGCACTTATCAGGAACGCCTGGACACCCTTGATCATGTGCGAAGTGCCGGTATCAATGTATGCTCGGGCGGTATTGTAGGCCTGGGTGAAAAACGTGAAGACCGTGCTGGGATGCTGCAAACCCTCGCCAATCTTCCAGAGCACCCTCAGTCTGTGCCGATCAATATGCTCGTGGCGGTACCGGGCACCCCGCTTGAGAACGTGGATAAACTAGATCCGTTTGAATTTGTGCGGACAATTGCTGTTGCACGTATCCTCATGCCACAAGCAGAGGTGCGCTTGTCCGCTGGTCGCCAGAGCATGAGCGAAGAACTTCAGTCCTTGTGCTTTTTGGCTGGCGCTAGCTCTATCTTCTACGGTGAGCAATTGTTGACGACACCAAACCCTGAAAACAACAAAGATATGAAGCTGTTTGATAAGCTTGGCCTCACACCAGCCTAAGGTTTATTCATAAAGCTAACGCTTCCGGAATATTGTTATGCCTGAGACCCAACTTCCCGATTGGTACCATGATGGTATCGATCATATCTGGTTGCCTTATACCCAGATGCAAACCGCTAAACCGCCGCTACCTGTTATAAAAAGTGACGGCGTTCGTCTTACACTCGCAGACGGGCGAGAATTGGTAGACGGGATCGCAAGTTGGTGGGCTGCGGCACATGGGTATAATCATCCTCATGTTTTGAAAGCAGTTGAAACACAGCTTAAAGAAATGCCGCATGTGATGTTTGGTGGTTTGGTGAATGAACCTGCACTCAGGCTCTCTAAGCGATTGGCGGCAATGTTACCTGGTGATCTAGACCGTTGCTTTATCGCTGAATCTGGCTCGGTTTCAGTTGAGGTTGCAATGAAGATGGCGGTTCAATATTTCCTGAATAAAGGAGAGAGCCGCAGTAAATTTGTTCATTTTCGCGGTTGTTACCACGGTGATACACTTGGAACTATGGGGGTATGTGACCCCGAAGAGGGAATGCATAACCTGTTTGGTGACGTGATTGCAGATAATATTCTGTGTGATCTGCCGCGCACTGAAGCCGAAGCCGCTAAATTCACCATTTTTCTAAAAAAGAATGCACATACGATTGCCGCAGTTATTACTGAACCGTTGGTTCTTGGGGCTGGTGGCATGATTTTCTATCCACCTGAAACATTAAAATGGTTGCGCTCCGCCTGTGATGAGGCAGGGGTATTGTTGATCATCGACGAAATATTCACTGGCTTTTGCCGTACGGGAACTATGTTTGCGGTTGAGCAGGCTGGTATTGTGCCGGATATGATTACGCTTTCGAAAGCATTATCGGGCGGTGTATCGCCCTTGTCGGTATGTGCCGCGCGCGATCATATCTTTGATGCCTTCCTCAGTGAAGATCCAACCAAGGCCTTGATGCATGGGCCCACATATATGGCACATGCGCTCGGGTGTGCAGCGGCGAATGCGTCGCTTGATTTATTTGAACGCGAAGACAGGCTAGGTCAGGTTGCTAAAATAGAACAGCAGTTGAAAGACGAGTTGGCCCCCTGCCGGGATTTACCGAACGTTAAAGACGTAAGGGTAAAGGGCGCGATTGGCGTTGTGCAACTCCATGACGCTTCAAACATCGATGCTTTGAAACCAAAGTTCGTTGATGCCGGCGTTTGGATACGACCGTTTAGGGATATTGTTTACCTAACGCCTTCGCTTACCATTAGTGCAGAAGATCTTAGCATTTTAACAAATACTATTTTTTCGACACTGAACGGATAATAAAAGAGCAGTTTACACTTTAACCTTCGGAGTTGGGCCTTTCATTTTGAAGGCCCTTTTTATTATTTACCTCCTCAATAGTAACGGTTCCTTGTTTCTTCTGCCTTTGTTTTTTAAGCAAAACTTGACCAATGAGTTCAGCAACATGTGGAGGTATTTTTGTGCTGCCATTGCCGGCGGCTAAATTAGCAGCGAATAATTCTGCATTTGATAACGCTCCGCCCCTAATAACAGTGACTGAGTCAGGGCCTGCGCCTCGTGTAACCAGGTGGCCATTATACAAATCTGCTATGTGCCAATCTGTGATATTAGCCTTGAAGGAATTTATTGCGCCAATCTTTCTTGCCAATATGGGTTTAGCGTACTGATATAAATGATTGAGCAGATCTTGCTCATAATTTTCAAATAAGGCTTTATTTATTTCATAGAAATAAGACACTTTGAGCTTGTTGTTCCAGACTTGAGTACCTCTCAGGCTGTTTACAAACTCTACTGTGTTCTCATCCAGTTTTTCCCATACTGTATCGCCTGTGTATGCATCTCTTCTAATATTGGGGCCACCCACAATTCCATAGAAGAAACCATACATTACACGATGGTCCCTCCAGTTTTGATTTACATAATGTCTAATGTCAGTAGGTGATATGAATTGCCCCAGAAGTTCAATGTCAGCGCTATTTAATATCCCGGTTTCTGTTTCCGAACCAAACAGAGCAGACTTTAAGTTGGTAATGGGATAGATTTTAGCAATGCGGTTATAGACGGCTACATTGTGAAGGTTGAGCCAGAAGGCTAATTGTTCGTTTTTACTTAAGTCGCTAAGCTGTAATCCTGAAACGATATCAGTAAGCTTTTTTTCGATATTGAAAATATACTTTTTATGATCGTCCGTCAGTTTTTCAAATTGAACTCTATTTCCTTCTAATCTAGTGCGACTGGGGTTGCCAAAAGTTATTCGTGTAAATTGCCCTTTTGGCCTTCTTGCATGCACCCGATCTGATTGGCCGAAATCAACCACAGATATTTTTAGAACCTTGTCCCAGTCACCGTAATCAATTGTAATATCTGATTTAGGATTATGTTTTATTGTAAAGATACTATCGATATTATTTTGTATTGTAGATTGTGCTGATACCATCAAATCTGAGGTTAAAATGGCAATTATAAATATGATGACTTGTCGCATAATCCCGCCTTTACAAATTTACTCTTGATCGGTTGCAATAAGTGTTGTCCAACGAATATGTCGGGACAGTGGTACCGGATTTCTGGACCCTGAATGTTATCAAGAAGTCCAGATATATTGATCCTCAATTATGTATTTAATAAATCATTGAGTGTATATTTTGTCAATATATAATTACTACATATGTAGTTTTAATGTTGTTATATTGAAGGCATTCATAATAAAAAAGCCCGGACAAACCGGGCTTTTAAGAAATGTAAATTACATATTCTAGTTTTAGTCGCGATCACCAAGTAGAGATAGAAGATACTGAAATAGCAGTACAAAATCTAAGTACAATTCAAAGGCACCCATAATTGCGCCCTTTGCTTGGGTTTCACCAGTTGCCATTAGGTAATAACTGTTCTTGATTTTTTGGGTGTCATAAGCTGTTAACCCAGCAAAAATCAAAACACCTGCGACTGATTTAATAAAATACAACATGTCTGATTGTAAGAAGAAATTTACAACGCCGGCTATTATCAAGCCAAACACGCCCATATATAGGAAGGTCCCTAAACCAGAGAGGCTTTTCTTCGTTGTATATCCATAAAGGCTGAGGGCACCGAAGGATGCGGCCGTAATGAAAAATGTTCTAGCGATACTTTCTTGGGCATAAACCATAAAAATTACTGACAGAGAAAGCCCTACTGCAGCTGCATATGCCCAGAAAAGCATTTGTAGCGCGCCAGATGATAATTTATTAACACCAAAGATCATGACGAGCCCGAATGCTAAGGGCGAAAACATTACTATATAAGCAAGGTTACTTCCAAAAATGGTTTGTAAGAGTGCAGGGCTACTTCCAACAAACATTGCAACGATGCCTGTCAAAAGAACACCAGACGCCATGTAATTATAGACTTTGAGCATATAGGCACGAAGACCCGCATCAAACTCTTTCGCTTGTGCGTCCGTGCTTGCCCCATATGCAGTATTAAAACGATCGACCATTTCTGCTCCTTAAATATGGTTAGATTTCTTTATAATATGGGTTGAAAGCCGATTTTTTTCAACCCAAATCCGTATGGTTCTATTCGCTGCGTAGCACTTCGTTTGGTTTTATCGATAGTGCGCGGAAGCTTGCACCCAGACCAAAGATGATGGTGACAGCCAGGCTAACCGCCACAATCGTCAGCATAGGGCCTGGTAATGCACGGAATTCAGATTCCCATAATTGTGTGATCACCAGCCATCCGGCGAGGGTACCAAGGCCAAGGGCAATCAAAGCCGTAATCAGCCCAATTAAGGTATATTCGAGTAAATATGCCCGTAAAATCTGACTTCGAACGGCGCCAACAACCTTTAGAATAACAGATTCGTAAACCCTCTGCCTAAAGCCTGCTGCGATCGCACCTGCAAGCACAAACACGCCTGAGAATATCGCAACCAAACCCGTTGCTTCCACAGCGATAGAGACCTGAGACACAATCGTGTTCACGCTCGATAAAACTTCTTTCATGCGAATAGCTGTGATGTTTCTAAACTCGCGGGTCAGTGTTCTATAGGCAAGCTTCTCTGTTTCGCCGTCAGCTTTCAGTGTTGCTGTATAGGTGTGCGGTGCGGCTTTTAACGTGTATGGGTCAAATAGTATAACAAAGTTAAACCCGAAGGTTCCCCAGTTGATCTGACGTGTTGAACGAATGGTTGCAGTAATTTCACGCCCAAGGATAGAGATGGTCATCGTATCCCCAACTGATAACCCAAGTCCGTCAGCGGCTTCTTTACCAAGGCTGATTTCAGGGCCGCCAGCATAATCTGCTGGCCACCAGTCACCGTCAACAATTTCGTTGCTTTCTGGAAGATCAGACTGATAGGTAAATCCACGATCGCCCCTTAGAACCCAGCGATACTCGCTATCTGGAACTTCATACTCAGAAGCATCGATGCCTTTCACCTTAGTAACCCGACCACGAAGTGATGGGATAGTCTCTACATCCTCAACACCTTTGATGCTTTTTGCAGTTTCTTCAAAGGCATCAACCTGATTGGATTGGATATCGAGTATGAAGAAAGCAGGCGCTTCTTCAGGAACTTCAGTACCTAGTTGGCTCTGTAAATTACCTTCGATCAGGGTGATCGTAGCAAATAGTGTTAGGCCGAGACCAAGGGAGATTACCACAGCACTGGTAGCTGACCCCGGTCGGTGTAGGTTTGCGATCGCCATTCTAACCAGCGCATTTTTTGAGCGTGGCAACCGGGCAGCAAGCCTTTGCAATAGCCAGCTTGTAAACAACAAAATCGCAAGAGCGGCCATCGCTGAAAGTAAGAATCCAAATGCGAAAGCTGGATTGTTAGCCAAGCCAACGGCCATTGCGATCACACTTGCCACGGCGAGGGAAATTAACAATAAATAGCTTAGCCTTGGTCGCCCTGTTTCGGGTGCAACGAGTGCCCTGAACAAGCGGACGGCTGGCAAATCACGGGCTTTGCCCAGTGGCCATGCTGTGAAGGCAACTGTAATCATCAGCCCATATGCAGATGCGAGAGAAAGTGCCGCAGGATATATGCCGCCTTCAGGTTTTATTGGGAGTGTATCTGGCAATACGGAGGCAAGGATTGACGGCATAAATGCACCAATCGCCAGCCCAAGAATAATTGAAAGAATCCCAATGAAGATGACCTGCATAAAATAGGTGGTAAAAATCGTTTGCCCGTCAGCACCCAGAATTTTCATCGTTGCAATCGTGCGTGTTTTACGGTCCATATAACCTTTAACCGCATTTCCAACCCCAACACCGCCTACAATAAGGGCTGCAAGGCCGACGATCACCAAAAACTCGCCCATGCGGTCAATGAAACGCCTTAGGCCTGCCGCACTATTACTGCGGTCGCGAACGCGCCAACGCTCATCTGGCCATGTTTCCTTGATTTCTTCGCGCATTGCTTCAAGGTCGGTTTCTGGTGCAACACGAATTTTATAATAGTAATTAACAAGACTGCCGAGCGTTATCAGCCCTGTTTTATCCATTGCTTCCCTGCGGATAAGAACTGATGGGCCAAGTTGAAAGCCTTGATTGGCTTTATCTGGCTCGCGGTCGATGAAGGCTCTGATATCGGCCTGAATATTCCCGAAAGTTAGCGTGTCACCAAGGCCAATATTCAAGCGTTCTGCCAAAAGTGGGTCAACGGCAGCGCCCCATGTTTCGCCGCGCTTATCAAACAGTGCCTTATTATCGAGCTGTGGAGACGTGTCCAGCGTACCATATAATGGATAAGCTTCATCAACTGCGCGCAATTCCACAAGCGTTGAGGTATCACCAGTTGCTGTTAATGACTCGTCCCCTTCAATGCGCGCCATGGTTCTGAGTCGGGCAGAAACGGAGACTTCACCTTGATCTTGTGCCCATTTTAATAGTTCTGGGCCGGGGTCACTTTGGAAGCTGTTGACTTCCATGTCACCGCCGAGAATGGTTTGACCTTCGCGCTCCAACCCTTCTTCAATTGCTTTTGTAAGGGATGCAACTGTCGCAATTGCGGCCACACCGAGTGTAAGGCACGCAATAAAAATACGAAAACCACTTAAGCCACCACGCAGTTCCCTAAGTGCAAATCTGATGGCGATCGGTAAATTGATTGATCTGGATAACATCAGCTGTTCACCCCAGAAGACTGTGACGACGTGATGTTGATCGATTGAGTATTTCCGGTGTCATCAATAATTTTTCCGTCTGCCATCGAAATTACCCGATCACACTTGTCCGCGAGTGAAGGATCATGCGTTACCAGAATAAGTGTCGATTTACGCCGGTTGGACAGGTCAAAAATTAGGTCAATGACATCATGGCCCGTTTTGCCGTCCAGATTGCCTGTAGGTTCATCACCAAACAAAATGCTGGGTTCTGGTGCAATAGCGCGGGCCAGGGCTACACGCTGTTGCTCGCCGCCGGATAATTGCGCGGGATAGTGGTCCATTCGGTGCGCTAGGCCAACAGCCTCCAACTCATGTGCTGCGCGGTCAAACGCGTCATTCACTTTTGCAAGTTCGAGGGGCACAGCAACATTTTCAAGCGCTGTCATGGTTGGGATAAGATGGAATGCCTGCATCACGATACCAATGCGCGATAGGCGGTGGCGCGCCAGATCGTCCTCGTCGGCGCCGCCAAGATTAAGCCCATCAACCCAAACGTTTCCGCTTGTTGCTTGCTCTAGGCCTGTCATCAAGCTCATGAGTGATGATTTTCCTGAACCACTTGGGCCAACGATGCCAATGGTCTCTCCGCTCGTGATATCAAAACTGAGGCTCTTCAGAATATTTACAGGGCCCGCCCCGGACTCGAGCGTTAAAGAGACATCTTCAAGTTTGATGATAGTTTTTTGATTATGCATTGTATTTTTATCCTTCGCTGCCATCTTATTGTTATAAACTGAATGCAAACTGTTATTGTTGGAAAATTCGTTTATAGTGCTTACTCGTTATCTGTAGCTATTATTTGCTTATATCCCAGTGGTTCCCCGTAGGAGTTTTTATGCGTAACTCACTAAAACACAACAGTACCTTAATCATTTATCGCAGAGTCTTTACGATATTTTTTGCATTATGGGTCACATTTGCGTCATTTGGTGCTGCTGGTGCGGTGGGTCAAGGAAATGCTGAAAAAAAACCTATTGAGATTGTTGCCTTGGGTGACAGCCTGACAGCAGGGTATGGCCTGGGCCCAGGTGAAGGATATACTGATCAATTACAAAATTGGTTGAATGAAAATATGGAAGTTCCTGTGAAGGTTATTAATGCGGGTGTTTCCGGTGATACATCAACAGGTGGTCGTTCACGCATGGACTGGGCAATTGCCCCAATAAAGGGCGGTAAACCTGATCTGGTCATTCTGGAGCTTGGTGCAAATGATGCCTTGCGCGGTGTATCACCCGAAATTACCCGCGAGAATATCTTTGCTATGGTCAAGGTTCTTAAGGAACGTGGTATTCCAACGTTAATCGCTGGTATGCTCGCTACACCAAGTTGGGGGAAAGATTATGGTCAGAAATTTGATACTATTTTCCCTGATGTAGCACAGGAATATTCTGTGCCGCTCTATCCCTTTTTTCTTGATGGTGTGGCAGCAGACCCAGCCTTAAATCAGGATGATGGATTGCATCCCAATGTAAAGGGTGTTGCTATTATCATTGAAAAAATGGGCCCGGTGATCAAAGAACAACTGGAGGCGGGCCTTTAATATCGGTCAGCCTCAATAAGCCTCGGGGTGTTTTATGCTACGTTTATTCGTTGGTTTAGAAATACCAGCATCGATGATAGATGCTTTAGAGCATGTTCGGGGCGGGGTTGAAGGCGCACGTTGGCAAAGGGATGATCAACTGCATCTGACGCTTGCTTTCATCGGCGAGATTCCAAATAAGCAATTGGGTGAGATTGTGGATACTTTATCGCAAATTCGCTTTGAACCATTTGATATGGCCATTAAGGGTGTTGGGTGTTTCGGCAAACCGAAAAAACCAAAATCGCTTTGGGCCGGCATTGAAAATAAAAGGCCAGTTGCGCACCTACATGAAAAGATAACACATGCTTTGATGCAAATTGGCTTGGATATGGAAACGCGAAAATTTACCCCGCATATCACATTGGCGCGTTTTAAACGCGGCACTGATGCTAGGATTGGTGATTGGCTAAGCACTAATGATTGCCTGACCAGTAGCCCGGAAACAGTTTCAAATTTTACTTTATTTTCAAGCCAATTGACCAGCGAAAGCGCTCATTACGCTGTTGAGGCGCAATTCGGTGGTTTTCCTGTTTCTTAAAGTCGAGCTGAAATCAATAAGGGCCACACTATTTCAGCTCTTTGAATACTTCGCCAGGCGGTGGGCCGCTGCTTCTTTTTACAGGATCCCAATTCAGTGTTTCGTCGGAAACGTTCGCATCTTCAATGCCGTTTAAGCGATTAGACAGCTTGCGTATTTCCTTCATTAAAGTTGGCTGTGAGTTCCATGGCAGGAAATGATCAACACCTTCCAGTGTTACAATCTCAAGCGGTGCTGCATTGATAAATGTTTTTTCCATATAGGGAACATTTGCGTAAGGAACCAAGCTGTCATCTGTTGCATGGATGATGGTTACCGGCTGAACGATTTTGTCCAGCTTGGTTGAAAGCAAGTTCAGTTCGCCTTCTAGCCAAATTAGCTCCTTGTTTGAATTACTGGCCGCTTTCGGAAGTAACCATGAAATCGGCGGCGTATTTCCCACATACTGTATGAATAATACATCCTCAAGACCGGGGTCTACGGCACTGGCCAGTTGAATAACAGCTCCAACCTTATCGGGATAATTGGCCGCGGCTGCTGCTACAATAGGCCCGCCGAGCGAATGGCCGACTAAAATTGGTGGTTTGCCATTTCCGCTTTCTAATAAGGGCAGTAATACTGCTGCTTGTTCATCAAGCGATACGGTAGCACGCTTGGGCCGGGTTTTGCCGAAACCAGGTCTGTCGATGGAAATGAACTCCATGTCTTTGGGTGCGTTATATAAATATTCAATCCATCCCGCGGCATCACCGGGTGTTCCGTGCACAAAAATAACCCTTTGTCCTTCAGGATTACCATTGATCAAGTAACTAAGGTCAAAATTGCGGACACCGCTATTTACCTTTATAGTTTTACGGTCAATGCGATCATTGCTGTCAAAACTACTTTCAAAATCTGGTAAAATGCTTGAGCAGGCAACAAGGAGCATTGGAACAAGAAGTGCCCAGGTTTTTTTCTTCTTTAATAAGCTTAAAGGGTTTTTGTATTTCATCATTCGCTCGCTGTGGGCTATTTGGCCTGTTTCTGTAAATATAAGGACATATGTGCGAAGACCAAGTGATGATAAATCACTTTTGTTTGAGCGCTTTCTCTAAGTAATACCGTGTAGACTTAGAGAAAGTGATCCATAATAGTCTCCGCATCACGAACATAACCGCCGCCAAACAGTTTAATATGCACCAATAGCGGCCATAGTTGGTAGATCGCTTTGCGCTCTTCGTGAAAGCCCGTTTCGATTTTGATAAACTGGTTATAGGCGTCAAAGAAAATAGAATCGAGGCCGCCCATCAGATCAACAAATGCCAAATCCATTTCATGATGCCCATAAGAAATAGCGGGATCAATAAAACCTGCGATTTGGTTGTCTAGAAAAAGTAAGTTGCCGCGCCAAACATCGCCGTGCAGAAGCGATGATTTCGGATTTGTGGGTAGAAAGTCAGCAAGTTTCTTGATCAAGGCATCCAGTTTATGCATGAAGTCACTGTTAACTCGCCCCGTTCGTGCAATTTGATCGCCCATTGCAAATAGTCTGTTTTGGGCAAAGAAGTCGACCCAGTTTGCACTTTGACTATTTCTTTGTTCAAGCGGTCCGATGAAAGTATCGGTGTCAAAGCCAAAGGGTTCTTTTGCGTTGGTATTCGAGGCTATGTGGAGTTTGCTGAGGTTCTCCGCAACGCTGGTTGCAGCAGCAGATGGGTCAGTAACTTTGTTATTAACGATGAATTCTATGACGAGCAGACCAGCTTCCTGATGTAGAACCGCTGGAACAGGCACGCCAGATACCGCCCTAAGGTGTGTTAACATGGCGGCTTCGGTTCTGGTCGTGTCTGGTTGATCCATGCGTGGGCGTTTTGCAACTATTTCCCTGCCATCTTCTAGCGTAATTTTTGATACGTCTGCGATGTCACCGCCGTCAAGAAAACGAGACTTAACAGGACGAGACCCAAGTGCTTTTTCAAGGTTTTTTGCAAATGTACCAGCCATAATTCTTCCTGTTTTATGATTTCAGTTTTGCATCAATGATCGTTTGTAATAACGCGTTTGAAGCATCCACAGCTGCGGCGTAGCATTGGTCAAATTGACTGTGGTGCCCATAATATGGGTCTGGCATTTCATTGATTGGAATGTTTTTGGCGTGACTTAAAAACAAGCTAAGTGCTGCCTTGCCACCGGCACGGCGTGATTTTAAGTCGCGCATGTTTTCATTATCCATCGCGAGGATATAATCAAACTCTTCAAAGTCTGATGTTGTTACCTTGCGGGAGCGCTGCCCAGAAATATCAATACCGTTTTTACGCGCAGTTTCCTGCGCACGCGGGTCTGGCGGCGACCCTGCATGATAACCAATTGTGCCTGCACTATCGATGTGAAATTGATTTGATAGGCCTGCATCAGTAACAGCTTTTCTAAAGGCCCCTTCAGCCATCGGTGAACGACAAATATTCCCCATACAAACAAATAGTACCTTGATCACCCGATGCTCCCGCTTGTGATTTCCAAAATAAGAAGTACCTTAGAGGAAATGAAAACCAAAATGGAAAATCTCTCAATAGATAAGTTGAACCCATGCAGCAATATCGAAATATAGTCATTCTAACAGGTGCAGGTATCTCAGCGGAATCGGGCGTCGCGACATTTCGCGATAATGGGGGGCTATGGGAAAATCATAGAATTGAAGAGGTTGCAACCCCAGAGGCATTTGCAGCCGATCCAGTACTTGTTCATAATTTTTATAATATGCGCCGTGCGCAGTTACCAAATGTCGACCCCAATCCAGCGCATTTCGCCCTCGCGAAGCTAGAGGCTGAATTGGATGGTGGGTGCACAATTGTTACTCAAAATGTTGATAATCTTCATGAGCGCGCTGGGTCCCAAAATGTCATTCATATGCACGGTGAACTTTCAAAACTGCGCTGCAATGTTTGTTTGACAGTACATGATTGGGAAACAGATTGTTTCATAGATACACCGTGCCCTGCTTGTGACCAAAACGCACTTCGCCCCCATATTGTCTGGTTCGGTGAAATGCCGTTTTTTATGGATGAAATATATGGATTGTTAAGGAGTTGTGATCTATTCATATCGATCGGCACAAGTGGTAATGTTTATCCTGCTGCCGGGTTTGTTAGTGAAGTCATGAGATTGGGGAATGCGCATACCATCGAGGTCAATCTGGAGCCAAGTGAAGGAGCCAGTTTGTTCACGGAATGCAGGCACGGCAAGGCCGGGGATTTATTGCCAGACCTTGTTGATGAAATTATAATGCGAGATTAAGCCCGCTGGGGATCAGGTTAAGCAGTAATAAAGGAAAATCCATGAGTAATCAGTTCACAGAACAAGAAATAAATGATGCCTTGAGTACGCTCAAGGGTTGGGAATATGTTGCTGAAGATAAAGCGATTAAAAAAACATTTCTCTTTAAGAACTTTTCTGAAGCTTGGGGGTTTATGAACAGGGCCGCACTTCTTGCAGAAAAAATGGACCATCACCCTGAGTGGTTCAATGTCTACAACAAGGTTGAGGTCACGATGACAACCCATGATGAAGACGGTGTAACCCTCAAGGACATTACGATGGCAACCGCAATGAATGGTTTTGCCGCTTAGGGTGAATTAATAAGCCATTGTTCGATAAGGGTTCGGGCAATGGCGATTTCCGGCGGTAACATCAAATCAAAATTTTCTCCGGAACGAGATTTCAAAATCTCGTCTCTATGAAACCATTTAACATCTTCAAGCTCACCGTCATTGATTTTGATATCCGTTGTTTTTGCTTCCGCAATACACCCAATCATCAAACTCGAAGGCCAGGGCCAAGGCTGGCTGGTTATATAATGCACATCGCCAGTTTCAATACTGGCTTCTTCAAAGCTTTCACGCGCAACTGCGGCTTCGATTGTCTCACCAGGCTCCATGAACCCCGCAAGTGCAGAGAAAAACCCTGGTGGGAAGTGCGGACCGCGCCCCATAAGAACGCGGTCACCATCGGTGATCAACATAATGACCACAGGGTCAGTTCGAGGGAAGTGACTGGTGTCACATGCCGGGCACTTACGTTCATACCCGGCTTTAACTATTTCTGTTTTTGTTCCACATTTGGCGCAAAATCCATGGCTTTCATGCCAGGACAGCATTGATTTTGCTTGTGCTATGATACCAAGTGATGGGTGCGATTGCTTGTTGGTTCCGTGAGCGAGGGCAGTTAATTTCATTGCGGTTGCCCGGACATCACGGAACTTGCCGCCTTCAAACATGCCGTCAAAATCATCGGGGGCACCGTTCAAACTTGCTGCATAGCGCATCTCACTGTTTTCAAGGCCTAGAAAAATGGTCTCTAGCACAGGCAAGAACCGAAGGCTCGACGGCGAAACCCAATGTATATCACCAACCTCATCGCCTAATATTTCACCACTTGCAAACAATAAGCATTTAGAGGTTTCTGCCCGAAAATGAGTACCAAAAATCTCTGGATCGGTTCTTAGGTGATCTGCGCGGTCAAGGGCGTTTTCCGCAAATGCAGGGGATGGGATATTGGTCATGTAAATTACCTTATTTTTTCTGCCCGAAGCTTAAGTGATTACGGGTCGATAGCAAGACCATAGTTTCTCAAAATATATTTTGATGATTCTACTTGCAAAATACTTGTAAAAAAGCCATATACCCGTCCGGGAGAGCAGGCGGACAAGCCCCTCGCCAATCCGGTCAGGTCCGAGAGGAAGCAGCCGTAACGAGTCCGGTTTGGGTCGTTTTGTTCTCCCACCTTCCAGAATTCAATAAAACAGTATTCTTTTGTGAAAAGTCTTTTCGCAGCCATTTGATCCTGCTAGTCATGTATCTAGGTTTCAGGGAGCAAGACAAAATGGCAGAAGATCAAAATACTCAGGAATACCGTGTACTCGCGCGGAAGTATCGCCCTGCTGATTTTGATAGCCTTATTGGTCAGGAAGCCATGGTTCAAACGCTTTCAAATGCGATTGATACTGGCCGCCTCGCCCATGCTTTTATCCTGACGGGCGTTAGAGGTGTCGGCAAAACAACAACAGCCCGGATTATTGCAAAAGCGCTTAATTGTCTGAATACAGATGGTCCGTCGATTAACCCCTGTGGCACATGCGAAAATTGTACCTCGATTGCCGAATCGCGTCATGTTGATGTTCTCGAGATGGATGCCGCCTCCAGAACCGGTGTTGATGATATCCGCGAAATTATTGAAAGTGTGCGCTATGCGCCCGTATCTGCGCGGTTTAAGATTTATATTATTGACGAAGTGCACATGTTATCCAAATCGGCGTTTAATGCGCTTTTGAAAACGCTTGAAGAACCACCAGCGCACGTTAAGTTCATTTTCGCGACCACGGAAATCCGAAAACTTCCTGTGACTGTGCTTTCACGGTGCCAACGATTTGATCTGAAGCGTGTGGAAGCTGAAACCCTGATTGCGCATCTTGCAAAACTGGTTGCTAACGAAAACTGTGAAGCAGAAGAAGGGGCCCTTAAGCTGATTGCACGCGCTGCAGAGGGGTCTGTGCGTGATAGCCTGTCACTGCTTGATCAAGCGATTGCCCACGGCGCCGGTAAGGTAACCGAGGGGCAGGTTCGTGATATGCTCGGCCTTGCGGATCGTGCGCAAATCCTTGATCTGTTTGAGCAGATTATGAGCGGGGATATCAAGGCTGCAATCACTACCCTACGTGCACAGTACGACCGTGGTGCAGACCCAAGCGTGGTGATTAATGATTTGCTTGAGGTCGCGCATTGGCTAACACGCCTCAAGGTAACCCCTGATACGGGTGTTGATACCTTGGTATCTGAAGCAGAGAAATCACAGGGCGGTGCCATGGCCGAAAAGCTTGGCATGCCGCACCTCACACGTGCGTGGCAGATGCTCCTAAAAGGACTGGGTGAAGTCAGAATCGCACCGAGCCCGATTGCTGCTGCCGAAATGGTTTTAATCCGCCTTGGATATGCTGCGAATGGGCCTAGTCCCGCTGATCTTGTTAAAAAACTTCAGTCTGCTGGTGCTGGTGCACCGAATTCGGGTTCAACAGGTGCTATGGCGCAAACGGGTAATATGGCACCGCAGGCTAGCATAGCAGGAATGCAAACGGGTTCAGCGCATAATGCTGGCATGCAGCCAACGATGGCCCAAGCCAGTCAGGTATCCGCCCAGCAATCTGGTGCGCAGGTCCTTGCATTCAAGCAAAATGATGCGGGTGACCACGCCAAATACCCAATGCCAATCAGTTTTGAAAAAATGGTCGAGATGTTTCGGCATGAAAAAGAAGGAGTTCTTGCTGTTTCCTTGAAGGATCATGTGCGGCTGGTGGACTTTCAACCCGGTAAGTTAACGATTAACCCATCGAAGCGCGCACCGCAGGATCTGGTGATGCGGGTTAAACTATGCCTTAAGGAATGGACTGGCGAAGATTGGATCATCGCGATCGAGAAAGAAGGCGGCGATACCACCATCCGGGATAAGGAAATCGCCCGCGACAAGAAAATGCGCGATGAAGCGCTTGAGGAACCTATCGTGAAGGCCTTAATGGAAACCTTTGAAGGGGCTGAATTATTAGCGGTCCGAGAATTTATGGATGCCAGTGATGACCTTATGATGGGAATGGCAAATGACCAGGAAATCAGTGATGCCAGCACAGAAAGTGATGAAGCATCCGATTTTGATTTTTAATCAACACGATATTTATAGATACGAATTAGTTTCGGTTTGGAGTGGAAGATGAAAAACCTTTCAGAGATGATGAAAAAAGCGCAGGAAATGCAGTCCAAAATGGGCGAAATGCAGGCGCAGATGGATGAAATGGAAGTGGAAGGCGTGGCAGGTGCTGGCCTTGTAAAGGTTGTGCTGTCGGGCAAGGGTGATATGAAATCGCTTTCGATCGATGATAGCCTGTTTTCAAGTGAAGACAGGGAAGTCTTGGAGGACCTGATCGTTGCAGCCCACACGCAGGCAAAGGCCCGCGCAGCCGATATGATGCAAGAACGTATGAAAGACCTGACGGGAGGCATTCCGCTGCCTGATGGGTTTAAAATGCCATTTTGATTTATGAGTTTGCTTGAATTTTATATAACTCTCTTCTTTTGTGGAGCATTTATTTTATTATTCAAAGTAATTCGTTTTGGTATCCGTAATGACTCTAAGATTAGACCTGAAAGCATGCCATACAATGAGTATGTGATGGCTCAGAATTATAAAGATCAAGCTTTTCATGCTGATGAAAAATGTACCAAAGAAGCTGAATTATTTGAGAAAGAACTAGAAGTCTTAATTGATACCGCTAGGAAAAAGCCAATAAATGATGCCGTTTTTGACCTGTTGTTTGTTAGGCATGCGCTTGGGGGTAACATATTGAAAAGCGTGGAAATAGATTTGTATGAAACATTGGGCGATTTGTATTCAAAGTACGAAATCGACGGCGCCTCTAATAAATACAGTAAATTATTGAGTGTGTCATACGATGCAGCTAATTCAGCATGGAACGAGATTGGTGGTTGGGAAAATGCTTCAGAAAAAATACATGAATTGTGCCCAGGTTTCAGCAAAGAAAACTATCATAGGGTTTTGACGCATGCATACCTATCGACCAAATAGAGATGATAGGATAGTAACTTTAAGATATAAGAGATTGATAATTTACTGACCCCCATTCTTCCATCATATAAACGGGCAATAGATGTTCAAAAGAGAGATAAATGCCTAAATCCCACGGTTCCGATATTGATGTTTTGATTCAGTTGCTTGCAAAATTGCCGGGGCTTGGGCCGCGATCTGCGCGTAGGTCGACGCTCCAACTCTTGAAGAAGCGCGAGAGTGTGATGCTTCCACTCTCTGATGCGCTCAGAAACGTTGCGGATTCGATCCGTATCTGCACAAATTGTGGCAATATTGATACATCAGACCCATGCCATGTCTGCATTGATGCACGGCGTGATCAGACAACGGTTTGTGTTGTTGAGGATGTTGCTGACCTTTGGGCACTTGATCGCTCGGAAACATATCGCGGTCTTTATCATGTACTGGGCGGGACTTTGTCCGCACTTGATGGAATTGGTCCTGATGATCTTAATATCGATAACCTGGTTGCGCGTGCGGCTTCGGGCGGGGTGAAAGAGGTTATCCTGGCATTGAACGCGACGGTAGACGGGCAAACAACAAGCCATTATCTTGCGGAACGACTTAGCGATTTTGATATAAAAGTAACGGCGCTTGCCCATGGTGTCCCTGTTGGCGGTGAATTGGATTATCTGGATGATGGAACGCTGGCCGCAGCCCTGAAGGCACGCGGGGATGTAACGTAGGAAGCGGGTATGGACACTAAAATTACTCATAAAGGGGGGTGCCACTGCGGCGCTGTTAAGCTTGAGGTTCAGGCCCCAAAGGATATTGAGGTTTTAAGGTGTTCATGCAGTATTTGCAGCATGACAGGGCACCTTCATCTGATCGTTGACGAAGCAGATTTTCAATTGCTTGAAGGTACTGATGCCATTACGGAATATCGTTTCAACACGAAAACCGCGCGGCACCTGTTTTGTAAAAAATGTGGTGTAAAACCGTTCTATAAACCCCGTAGTCACCCGCATGGTTGGTCTGTAAACCTGAATGTTTTGGACCAGACTACTTTTGATACTGTGAAGGTTAAGGAATTTGACGGTGCAAACTGGGAAAAAAATATCGATCAAATTCGATAAGGTTCCGTTCGTTCACGCGCAACTATTATGGTTTTGCCCTATATTTTCAGCGATTTCATAAACCACTTCGCCAGTTGAGCGGAAAACACAGTGGTTTGAAAAACTATCATAACTGCTTAGGTAAAAGCGTCCGCGGTATGTATGTTCATGATCTGAGATTTTAAGGTTAAGATACTGCCTGTTGATAAAGGCATCTTTGAGATAATCTGGCATATCAGAGCCGCAGCAGGTGATTTCACCCATGATTACAAGGCTGTGTAAATCCAGAAAGGTTGTTATGATTGAATGTGCGGGTACCGAGCCAAGGCATATTTGATTTTTGCCATGGATATCTTGCCATATTTCATAAGTCTTTGTGTCTTCTGGCACGATAAAAGTCCCCAGACGCTATACTCTACACTACCGCGACTATACACCGAATGACGACTTTTAGAAACCTAAAATTGAATTACTCTATGAAATATATTAACTTAGCAGTTATCTCACATAACTTATCTTAACTTGCCAAGTCTTTGATAATGTCTTTGTAAATGTTGGTCAGCATTTGAATATCACTAACCGCGACATGTTCGTCGACCTTATGCATGGTGGCACCTACAAGGCCAAATTCAACCACAGGGCACATGTTTTTAATAAACCGGGCATCGGATGTACCGCCTGTTGTCGATAGTTCGGGTTTGCGTCCTGTATGGGCTTCAACTGCCTTTGATACCGCATCAGATAGAGCACAAATTGGTGTCAGGAAACTATCACCAGATACCCACCAATGAATATCATAGGGAACATTCGCGCGGTCCATCCGGCTAATCAGTTCTTGCTGAAGGCTTTCGGGACTAAACTCATTATTGAAGCGAATATTAAACCGTGCTTTTGCTTCGGCCGGGATAATATTGTGGCTCTCATTCCCAACATGCATATCGACAATTTCCAGATTGGAAGGCTGGAAATGTTCGTTACCATTATCGAGTGGTTCTTTATTTAATTCTGCGAGTACTTTAACGAGATCAGGGATCGGGTTATGTGCCATATGCGGATAAGCAACATGCCCTTGTGTACCAGTGCAGGTAACATAACCATGCATACTGCCGCGGCGACCAATTTTAATCATGTCCCCCATTTCATGAGGGTTTGTTGGTTCGCCTACGAGACAATAATCGATCTTTTCCCCGCGTTCGCGCATCCAATCAAGAACTTTGGTGGTGCCATTGATCGCAGGGCCTTCTTCATCGCCTGTAATTAAAAGCGATATTGACCCGTTGACGGTGTCTGCGGCATCCAGTGTATGTGCTATTGCAGATACAAAGGCCGCGATAGCGGATTTCATGTCTGAAGCGCCGCGGCCATATAATTGACCGTCTCTGATTTCAGCGGCAAATGGATCAGCGCTCCAGAGCCCCTGTGCACCAACAGGAACAACATCAGTATGCCCCGCGAAGCAGAAGTTTGGGCTTGAGGTGCCACGCCTGGCATAAAGGTTAGCGACAGGCTCTGTGCCTTCTTCTTCAAACACTAATTTATGGCAGGTAAAGCCCATTGGCTCTAATAAACTGGATAAATAATCCAGTGTATCGCCCTGATCAGGTGTGATGCTCTCAAAGCGAATAAGAGCACGCGATAGTTCTACAGGATCATGGACGATACGTGAATTGGTCATAAAATTAGTCTCTCAAGAGATCATTGATGGAAGTTTTAGAGCGTGTGCGTTCATCAACGCGTTTCACGATCACAGCACAGTAAAGACCCGGGCCTTCACTGCCGTCAGCCATTTTCTTGCCTGGAAGGGTACCCGGTACCACGACGCTGTATGCTGGTACACGACCAATGAAAATCTCGCCAGTTTCACGGTCTACAATCTTGGTGGAAGCGCCGAGGTAAACACCCATTGAAAGAACAGAGCCTTCTTCGACTACGACACCTTCTGCAACTTCGCTACGTGCACCGATAAAGCAATTATCTTCGATGATCACCGGACCAGCTTGTAATGGCTCTAGTACACCGCCAATGCCTGCACCACCGGAAATGTGAACATTTGCGCCGATTTGTGCACAACTACCAACTGTTGCCCACGTATCAACCATGGTGCCTTCGCCTACATATGCACCAAGGTTCACAAAAGACGGCATCAGAACCGCACCCTTTGCAATATGCGCTGATCTGCGAACAATAGCGCCTGGTACCGCGCGAAAACCAGCGCGTGAGAAATCCTGTGCACTCCAGCCTTCAAACTTACTTGGTACCTTATCCCACCAGGCAGTGTTTTCACCGGGGCCACCAGCGATCATTTCCATGTCATTCAGGCGGAATGAAAGTAATACTGCCTTCTTCAGCCATTGGTGAACTTCCCAGCCATTTTCAGACTTGGCTGCAACACGCGCTTCCCCTCGGTCAAGCATCAAAAGTGCAGCATCTACCGCGTCCCGCACTTCACCGGTGGTTTGGGCATTGATGGTGTCACGGTTATCAAATGCTGTGTCGATAATTGTGGCGAGTTCGCTTTGATTCATCGGGTTTCTCTATTTTGTAAAACCATACTTAAATGGTCGGGATTAAAGTTGGCCTGAAAATAGCGTTTAATGATGCTGAGTCAATTAGCGGTTTGCCGTTTGGTTCACAAATTCGTCAAGCCACGGCGTTAATTGTTTTGTTTCCACATTGATAACGGATGCATCATAATCTGCCTCGCCCCATGGGCTTCCTGTATTTACCCAAACGGTTCCCATACCCGCCTGTTTTGCAGGGATCAGGTTTCGAACCATATCCTCGAACATTACAGATTGTTTTGGATCGATGGCAAAAACATCAAAAAATCGATCATAGGTCGATACTTCGGGCTTGGGTGCCAAATCGGCAGCAATGATATCAAAAATCCCGTCAAAATGATGGGCAATACCAATCCGTTCCAGTACTTTTTCAGCATAGGGGGTATCGGCATTTGTGAAAATAACTTTTCTTCCCTCAAGATTTTGAAGAGCCTGATCAAGAATAAGGTCACGGGCAAT
This sequence comes from Kordiimonas sp. SCSIO 12610, assembly GCF_024398015.1. Taxonomy (GTDB): domain Bacteria; phylum Pseudomonadota; class Alphaproteobacteria; order Sphingomonadales; family Kordiimonadaceae; genus CANLMI01. Next base: position 3,358,220 of record NZ_CP073747.1, on the reverse strand, counting down.
TGGTGCAAAATCAATGTCATGAACACTATCTAGGTAATGTGCTGCGTTGACGCTGTGGTTATGAATTAACCCATTTAAAGTTGTCCCATGTTCCAACAGGTATTTTTTCTGAATTTTACGTGCGTCATCAAAAGGCAAATCCAGCAATTTGGATACATAGTTTGTGATATTGATATCAACTTGAGAAAACAGATTGTTCTCTGCTGGATATAGGGTGTTGTCCAGATCAAAGACCCATGTTTTTACATGCTGAAAATTATTATCGTCTGGCCTGTCTGATATCTGATCATTACTCATAAAAAATCCTTCTGAAGAGGCATATTTTAAACCCCTGTTAACGCGCCAGTTCTAAAGTGCCTAATAATGCTTTGAACAGAACTATCAAATTTTACGTTGGCAAACATACATTGGATATACTGAAAAATAAAAGACCTAAACTGGATACGTCAAAGGCCGCTGTTATTGCCATTAACAGTAAGGGAATAGTCGTTGATTCTTCGCCGTCCGCAGAAAATCTTATGATTGGCTGGAACGCAGGGCATGAAGGTCTGCATGTTCTCGTTAAAAAAGTTGCTGAAACAAATATACCGCTAGAAGACCGATTGTCCTTTCATGATCAGATCAAGCTCTGGGTTTCTGTCGTTAAGATAGGTGACCTTGTTTATGTGACAGGGCGAGACACAACTTTATCTGATCAAGTTACAGATGCACTTCTGAAAAGTAGAATTTTGCTGAAGGAATTGCTCGATAACGCGGTTGATTTAGCGTTTGAAGTCGATAAGAATCGTGAAATTCTTTTCGTTTCACCGGCTAAAGCTTTTGGTGTGGAAACTGATGTTTGGATTGGTGAAAATGCAGATAAGATTTTTTGGTCTGATGTTGAACGACCAACGAGAAGCCCGCTTTCAGTAAAAAATGAACAGACATTTGATGCCGTTCAGGTGAAAATACAAGGTACTGAGGAACGTCGTTGGGTTAAAATTGTCTCGCAGCCCTATAGAAACAATGACGGTAGCATTACGGTTCGTGGTACGATGGTTGACACTACGCAGCAGGTCAGGCGCGAGCGTATGATGCGCGCTATGAATCTTCGCTTTAAAGTGCAAGAGCGTATTACCAATATTTTAAACACTGCTGAAACAGCTGAAGACTTGATGACGCGAGCGTCTAAGGCGCTTGTGGAGGTTCTTCGAGCTGACTCTGTATGGCTACTTGAGAAACTCGGGCGGGATTTGGTCACCCGAGCTTCGGACAGCGAGGATGTTTTGCCGCTTGATGCCAAGGCTATTTTATCAGAGGCCAATAAAAGCTCGGCTCAAAACCTGATAAAGATAAACCATGAGAACCAAGTATATTTGGTTATTCAGGTTCGGAGAGGCGCTGAAATAGCCGGTTTCTTTGTGATAGGGCGCGATACAACCATTAGCCCCTGGTCAGCACAGGAAGTGGAACTTGTTGAGTCGATCACGAATGTTCTGACGGCCGCATTTGAAAAATCAACCATGATAGGCAGGCTTCAAAAGCTTTCGTCAGAAGACGCGCTCACAAGTTTGCTTAATCGTGGCGCGCTTGAGAAAACTGTGGATGCCAGACTGAGCCAAATAAAAGACCCAGCATCAGGCGGTGTGCTATTGTTTGTTGATCTGGATAATTTCAAGGAAGTGAATGATACCTTGGGTCATCATGCGGGTGATGATGCCATCAGATATGTTGCAGAGTTTATCAAAGCGATGATTAGACCCGCTGATATTGCTGGGCGATACGGCGGTGATGAATTTATTATATGGCTAGAGGCTGCCAATGAAGATGTCGCCAGCCAACGAGCCCGTGAACTTATAAATGTGATGCCTGCGATCAGAAAAAAGTTAGGGAATTCAAACCTTAAATTGTCAGCATCTGTCGGTATATGTTCATGTAAAAACCTTACGGAACGATCTTTTGAGAAATTGGCCAGTTTGGCGGACGAGGCGCTTTATAATGTTAAAACAACAGGTAAGGGCAATATTGGGTTTGCAAATGAATTGCAGGCAAAACCTGAAAACGACTATGCCGCTACAGCGACTGGGGAGCGATAATGCTTAGCAAATTAAAATCTATATTTGGTGGTCAAAAAAAATTACCGGATGTGCTAACAACCGATGACGAACAGGCAATCCTGAAAAACGGTAGTGATACAGAGCGTCTTGCTTTGGCTGCCCGCGAAGACGCGCGCCCTGAAGTTTTATATTACCTGGCTGAAGATAAATCAGCGGATGTCCGTAAGAGGATTGCCAATAATCCGCAAACACCTGTGCAGGCAGACGCGATCCTGGCGAATGATGTTGATGAAGAAGTCCGAAGTGAACTTGCACGTAAAATTGGCCGAATGATACCGTCCTTGGACGAAGATCAACAAAGTATTTTATCTGACAAATCCTTAGTTGTTCTGGAACAGTTGGCACAGGATCAACTACCCAAGATACGGGCAATCATTGCTGAGGAAATAAAAAAATCAACGATTGTGCCGAAGTCAATCATTGATAAGCTTGCGCGTGACGTTGCTGATATTGTCTGCGGACCAATTCTTGAATATTCGCCGCTTTTGAATGAGGATGATCTTCGTGAAATTATTGCTGCGGGTGCGAGTTCTGGCGCATTAACGGCGATTGCGAAGCGTGAAAACCTCTCGGAGAATGTGTCTGGTGACATAGCTGCATCACTGGATGTTCCTGCGATTGCTGCTTTGCTAACAAACGAAAGCGCCTACATTCGGGAGGAAACGCTCGACCAGATTATTGATCAAGCAAAAAGTGTTGATGACCTTCATCGACCGCTGGCACTTCGCCCTCAATTGTCAATCCGCGCTATGAAACGCATTGCGGGGTTTGTTGCGTCAGCACTTGTTCATGCAATGATGGAACAGTCTGACTTGGAGGAGGATCAAGCTGAAGAGCTTTTGGACCGTGTTCGCGATCGCCTGGAAGAAGAAGATATTGGGGATGAAGAAGAGCAAAAGTTAGCTGCCAAAGCCCTTGATTTTGCCGAGCGTGGCCTGATTGATGATAAATTCCTCATGAAGGAAGTTGACGATAACCACCGGGAGTTTGTTATCCAGTGCTTGGCAGTTATTGCTGATTTACCCGCGACAACAATCAGGAAAATTATCCATTCTAAAAGCGGACGCGCTGTGACGGCGTTATCTTGGCGCGCTAAATTATCGATGCGGACTGCATATTACCTACAAACTCGTTTCGCTCTGGTGCCGAAAACACAGTTGTTAAGCGCTAAAGACGGTAAAGATTACCCTCTTGATGAGGACGAGTTAGATTGGCACTTGAGTTATTTTGTCGATCAAGACGAGTAGCAGGCAATTTTTTGAGCGTATTTTACCTAAAAGGCATGGGTATTCTATTATGAATCGTATTTATATTTCTTTGTTGTTGTTAGTAATTTCAACCTTTCCGCTTTTCCCTCAAACGGCAGAGGTTGATGAAAAGGCTCTGACGTTAGCGGAAGAGGTTGTTGAAGTCACCAATGCGGGTGATGTTGTACGGCGCATCATCCCTATTATGCTTGAGCAGCAGAAGAGAGTTTTCTTGAGCAAAGGTTCTGCAGATATCACTGATGAAAAGCGCAATGAGATCAACCTGACGCTCAAATATTTAAATGAGGAACTTGAATCCATATATCCTGCATTCAAGGTTGAGGTTGCGAAGCTTTATGCAAATAAGTTTTCAGTAACTGACTTGCAGGCTATTCTCGACTTTTATACTTCTGATGTTGGTCAGCGATACAGTAGCGGTTCGATTGAACTTAGTCAGGAAATAGGGGCTCTCGGGCAAAAATGGATGGCGAAGGAAGCTCTTGACGCGGCTAAGCGCGCACGAGCGCGCGCAGTAGAAGACATATCAGAATAGTGTAACCCTCAAACCGTAAATGAGCCAATTTCTTTAGTTAGCTTGATAACCTGATTAAAGTTCCGGCACCACGTTCGGTGAAAATTTCAAGTAAAGTCGCATGCTTTACGCGGCCATCAATAATAACTGCACCATTAACCCCAGCTTCTACTGCTTCGAGGCAAGTATCGACTTTCGGCAGCATGCCACCGGTGATAGTGCCGTCGTTTTTTAGGCTTTCAATGTCAGCGCGGTCCATTTCAGTCAGGAGTTCTTTGTCTTTGCTTAGAACACCGGGTACGTCTGTCAGTAAAAAGAAACGTCGAGCTTTTAAGGCAGCCGCTAGCGCACCAGCCATTGTATCTGCATTAATGTTATAGGTGTTTCCGTCCTCTCCGAGCGCGATCGGTGAGATGACTGGAATAATATCGCTTTCAATGCATTGTTCGAGGATATGCGTATTAATTGCTTCGGGCTCACCGACAAAACCAAGGTCAATAACCTGTTCTATATTCGAGGTTGGATCGGCTTTTCTCTTTTCTACTTTTCTGGCTGTGACCATAGAACTGTCTTTACCTGAAAGACCAATGGCTCGACCCCCCGCAGCGTTAATGTCTGCGACAATCGATTTACAGATTGAACCACACAATACCATTTCAGCGATTTCTACGGTTGCTTTGTTTGTAACGCGCAGGCCGTCAATAAATTCACTTTCAATCTGAAGCCGCGCCAGCATTTCACCAATTTGTGGTCCGCCACCATGAACAACAACAGGGTTGATGCCAACGTGTTTTAATAAGGTAAGATCTTCAGCAAATTGTCGGGCAAGCATATCATCGCCCATCGCGTGTCCACCATATTTAATAACGAAGGTGTCCCCTGCATATTTTCGTAAATAAGGTAAAGCTTCGACCAGGATTGCGGCTTTTTTTTGTAGTTTAGATTTATCTTGATCCACGACGATCATAACCTCATGTCTTTCATCGGACTAAAGTGTTGAATGCCGCACTATGAACCCATAAAATTTTGAAAGCAATCGACTTAATGATGGTGGTATCTGTATCGCGTAGATGTGAAGCCTTCGTCTAACATCACACCAACAACCGTGAATAAGGTACCTAGATACAAAGTAGCCCAGGAAAGATATAGGGTCTCGTCTGTTGTTGGCACAAAAAAGGCAACATAGTTGGCGAGCTCAGCGAGAAAGAATAATGTCATGCCGAACCCGACAAGCCTCAAGGCAAAACGGCTTAACACAGCCATAGTCGCGGTTATCAACAGCGCGAAATTGAATAAGGCATATGCGGTGATATGTTCATTAAGTTTCGGGAAAACCCAATAGCTGACCAGTATGATGACGGAACTGATGACCGCTGAGATATTCAATCGTCTTGTTTTGATGGATATCAAAGGCATTCGATTCAGGAAAAAGAGAGCAGTCAGTAACGCAAAAATAACTGCGCGAAGGCCGTAAAACTCTAACTCCGGCGGGGCTGTTATATCAAATATTTGCAGCATGGTTACTGCTATTATGATGACGGACAACAATAGAATAGTATGGTGAATATTTCTGGTGTTGACCGCTATGAACATAGCGATGAATGCAAATGAAGATGTTTTTAGAATAACAGGTGGTACATTGAATGAGAAATTCTCATTAAGCATGTACAAGCAAGCACATAGCAAAGACAACGATAAGGTTATATACCCTATAGTCTCAAGTAGAGGCCTATATATTTTCACAGGGCCGTTTGGCACATTCCCCCCTGTAAGCTATGGAAACTTTGCTGGTCCTGATTGGTCTTTATACTTACACCATACGATAGAATTGTGATTATTTATGGCAAATGAACAGTAATATTGCCGTTGTTTATCATTTCGTCTGTGCATGCAGTCCCTGTTTAGTCAGGCTGCAAACCTTTTCACTCAGCTGCAGAGTGTGATTTTATATGCTCCAATTCATGTCTTGCTTGTGTAATGATCGAAAAGGCTCCGCTTATGAAAATTGAAGCCATTATCCCCGCAACAATAATGTCTGGCCAGCCCGTGTTGGTTGCCCAAACACCTGATGCTGCGATCAAGACCATGACATTATTGATTGCATCATTTCTGCTGCATAACCAAACTGAGCGAACGTTGGCATCGCCGTCTTTGTATTTTACAAGCAATAGGACGCTAATCAAGTTTGCTGAAAGTGCGGCAAAACCAACGCTTCCCATTATAAGTACAGTAGGTTGCTGAAGATAAAATACCGAATATATGGTGGATCCCAGCACCCATAAACCCATCGCAAATAAACTAAAGCCTTTCATTAGGGCTACTTTGGCTCGCAGGTGATTTGCTTTACCGATAACATAAAGCGAAATACCATAGGTTAGGGTATCGGCAAGAAAATCAAGAGCATCCGCTTTGAGGGCTTGCGAATTTCCAACAAAGCCCATTGGCATTTCAACTAAAAACATGAGTGCATTGATTATAATAACTAGAATAAGGGCGCGTTTGTATGCAGGGTCTAAGCCCTCAAAGTTTACTTCGTGACATCCGCATCCAGCACTCAATCTACGACTCCCAATAGTTATTATGCCTATTAGAACCTTTTTTAGGTGAATTTTCAAATATATAAATCTATTTCAACTTATGTAACAATATTCATTGGTATAAAAAACTTTGAGTATTACAGTTGTGGCTATTGAAAAAATAATCAGTTCAAATTGGTTTAATATGATTCGAAGTCGAGATTTCTTGGTAAAATCTATTATCACAGTGAGTTTGTGTCTCTGTTTTGTAATTTCACCTGTTTTCGCCGTCGATGAACAACAAATAGCTGCTAAATACATTGATAGCTTAAACACTACTGCATTAAAGCAAGGGCGTCATCACTTCTACGTAAAGGTTTCCTCAGATAATCTGGGTATGCCAGTTCGTATTCCTCTGATCGTTCTCAAAGGTACGCAGCCAGGAAAAACTATCCTACTTACAGCGGGAATACATGGTGATGAACTTAATGGTATTAGAGTAATTCATCAGTTACTAGAGCAATTGAATTATCGGGACTTAAAAGGGACGATTATTGCACTGCCTGGAATTAATCAGTCAGGTATCAACGCAAATAGTCGGTATTTTGTTTCGTCATCAGGCGGTGGCTTTCAAAGTGATCTGAACAGGCTATTTCCCGGAACCAAACAAAACGGTAATGCCGCGTCGCTTTATGTGAACAGAGTATGGGCAAATGTTATTAAAGGCCGGGCGGATATCGCCATCGATTTGCATACTCAAACCAGAGGAACGGTGTATCCCTTATTCGTGTTTGCCGACTTTCGTAACAAAGAAGCAAAGCAGATAGCTGACCTGTTAATGCCTGACGTCATCAAGAATGATGTTGGTGAAAAAGGGACATTGGAAACTAGCTTAGTTCGAGCAGGTGTTCCTGCGGTAACATTTGAAATTGGGGCCCCAAAGCGCTTTCAAAAAAAATTAATCAGCCGCGCGGTTGCAGGTATAAAAAACGTTATGCAGCATTATGAGATGCTGGAAGGTGAACGTTTGCAGACAAACACACCGCCTATTGTGGGGAGTGGTTACAAAAATATTTATGCAGAGCAGGGGGGCATTGTAGTTGTTCATAAACATCTTATGGACAAAGTCCAAAAAGGCGATCTTGTAGCGACGCAATATGATGCATTTGGGCAAATAAAGAAGGAATATTTCTCTCCAGTGAATGGACACATATTATCTCATGCAACTGATCCCGTTCGAGAACCGGGAGCGATGTTGGTCCGTATAATATATTGAACAATCATAGAATAGCGTTCATATATCCATTTCCAGCATATTAGAGAGAGTAACAATGGATCATTTTCCTGCTAAACATCCGTCCGTTTCACATGGGAAAACCGGGTTGTTGATGATCAGCCTTGGTACACCAGATGCTCCAACTTATAGAGCTCTGCGCAGGTATTTAGCGGAATTTCTATCTGATCCAAGAGTTATTGAAGTGCCGAGGTTACTGTGGTTGCCTATATTATATGGGCCTCTCCTAACGTTCCGTCCTGGAAAATCGGCAAAGGCATATGCGAAAATATGGAATAATGATCGTAACGAGTCACCGCTTAGAACCATATCGCGGGATCAAGCTGACAAAATGCGAGAACGTTTCAATGACGATGTATTAGAGATTGAATGGGCTTTTAGATATGGGAATCCGTCAATTGAAACTGGGCTGCATAGCCTAAAGGAAAAAGGCTGTGACCGGATTTTAGTATTTGCCTTGTATCCACAATATAGCGCAACAACAGTTGCATCATCCTATGATAAGGTTTTTGAAATTCTAGGTAAAATGCGTTGGCAACCTGCAATTAGAACCACGCCTGCATATCATGACAATCCTGGCTTTATTGATGCTTTGGCCAACAGTGTTTCATCTGAGCTTGCATCCCTAGACTGGGAACCTGAACATATCTTAGCTTCCTATCACTCAATCCCGAAAGCCTATTTTGACAAAGGTGATCCATACCCCTGCCATTGTTGGAAGACGTCAAGGCTGCTGAATGAAAAATTATCTCTGCCTGAAGGGAAATTAATCAGTAGTTTCCAATCGCGTGTTGGGCCAACAGAATGGGTTGGTCCCTATAGTGATAAAACCGTTGAAGATTTGGGACAAAAGGGTATCAAAAAACTCGCGGTACTCGCGCCTGCATTCAGTGCTGATTGTGTTGAAACCCTTGAAGAAATTAATTTAGAACTCAGGGAAACATTTTTTGAAAATGGCGGTACTCATTTCCATTATATCCCATGCCTTAATGCTTCACATGATGGTATGAATGTGCTGGAGGCAATTGTACGTAACGAATTGCAGGGATGGATATAAAAAAGGTTACTCCTGCAAACCGGCAATACCTGTTACAAGTACATGCACGGTGACGTCTCCTGCTTTTTCAAATGTTAGCGTCACCGGGAAAATATCACCTTCCTTCAAAGGGCTGGCAAGTCTGGTCAGCATGATATGGTATCCTCCGGGCTCAAAAGCTAAGTTTTCATTGGGCGCGATTGGTAGCGCACTGACATGATGCATGCGCATAATACCGTCTTGTTCTAATGATTGATGAACCTGTACCCTCTCTGCGGCGTCTGACGTAACATCGATCAATTGATCCAGAAACGCCCCTTTGTTTGCAACATTCATATAAATTGCGGCGGAAACGGTCCTGTTCCCTGTCTGCCGTGCCCAAGGTTGACTGATTTCCAAGCCGTGCACATGGTCATCACCTTCATGCATACTCGCAGCAGGAGTATAGAAGTTTGCGATGAGGATGAGCGTTGACAACAATAATTTTTTCACAGAATTGTTCCTAATTCAGGTCAATAGTTAGTGCGTATATTAAAAGGGGTTACACCCACTGTCGAGTGGGTAGAATGCCGCATTTAGCGTCATAGCTCATGGTCTCCTTTGTGCTTTACAAATCGTCTGTTGCGCAAATGAGTTCGTGTGTAATGGCTGGTTCAAAGGCTGAATGCCCGGCCACTGGGACAATTTTAAGGGTTGTCCATGGCATTTCTTTCGCTAACTCATAAGCAGATACAGGCGGGCATATGGCATCGTATCGACCCTGCACCAAGGTGATCGGTATACCTTGTAATTTATGACAATTATCCAGAATGTAGTTGGAGTTATCCAGAAATCCTTTGTTTTTGAAATAGTGGGCCTCAATGCGTGCAAACGCGAGAGCAAACCGGGGATCAACAGATAATGTACGGCTATGCTGGTCTGGATTAAGGGTCACAGTGCTTGCTTCCCATAAACTCCACTCTTTTGCGTACATCAATTGTTCTTTTTGCGGAATTTGATCGCTGGTTAGCCGCGTGTGATAAGCGGCAATCAGGTCATTATGTTCATGATGTGGTATTGTGTTTTTAAATCGTGACCACTCTTCAGGAAATAATGCGCCGGTTCCCCCCCCGTAAAACCAATCTAATTCCCTCTCTCGCATCAGGAATATTCCACGTAGGATCAGTGCATTGGTTCGTTCGGGATGAACAATTGCATATAAAAGCGCGAGCGTACTGCCCCAGGAGCCTCCAAAAACTGCCCATTTTTCGATATTCAAATGTTCACGAATGGCTTCAATGTCTTTAATCAGGTCCCAGGTAGTATTATTCTCGAGGCTAGCATGGGGCTCACTTTTGCCGCAACCTCTTTGGTCAAAAAGAATGATGTGAAACTTCTGCGGATCAAAAAAACGTCGCTGGGTTGGACTGGTGCCACCACCGGGTCCGCCATGTAAAAATATTACCGGAATACCATTTGGATTCCCTGACTGCTCCACATAAAGCTTATGGCCATCGGAAACATTCAGATATTCCTCATGAAAAGTTTCGATCGGCGGATATAGCCCTCTGAAAGAGGATGTAGCAGTTGAGCGCAAATTATGCCCCTTTATTAAAAAAGATTGCAATCATACATTGCGGCTACTGGTATTACAAGTGGGGGGCTTGAGTAGTATCAGGTGCTTGTTTTACTCAGGCACCACGTCGTTTTTTCAGAATTTCTTCCGTGCGAACAAAGTCACCAGGATTATCAACGTCGATTGGTGCATCCGCATATGGCATGCTAATCAGCCGAATATTAAGGCCCCAACGTTTAGACAGTAAATTGGTTAACTGTGCACTGCTAGCGAGTTTGAATTTGTAGAGCATCATGAACATAAGCCCAAACGCCTTTAAAATACGTTTTGGCTGTTTGCCAAATTGCCCACCACCTTCAAATACTTTTGCAGCAGTCAAGGCATTTGCCGTTGTTAAGGCATAGAGGTTACAACTTGACCAGCCCCCATCTTTCAATTCATGGAATGCGCGCTTACCATCCGGGTATGCTTCCAGAATAACCGAGGCAGGTGTCATTGCGATGGCTGCATCGGGAGTGTTAGAGAATATTTCATTAGTAAAATGATTGATCATTTCGCTGGTATGAAGGGCATTGTCGCCAGTTGAAATAACAAGCGGCCAAGGGCTTTCGATATGTTCGATCGCTGATTTTACGGACAAGAATAGATTTTCAGCGCTTGGGGTGTAATGAATTTCCTCTTTATCAAGCATTTCCTTTAAGGCAGGAACACTTTCGATGAGGTCGCGACTTTCGATGGAAACATAAATATCACCAATGTCGTCTGCTTCTTTAATTTCTCGAACGACACGTTCCAGCATAACCATACCATCAATGACCACCAAGCATTTATGGCTGATATTCTGTATTTTTGCGACCGCATCTTCAGGGCCACGTCTGCTAGCTGCTAGGATAAGTGCTGTTGCTTTTTTATTATTGGCCATTTTTATGCCCTTCACATTGTCCTCAAAGCGATGCTTATAATTATGAGAGTACAGCCATTAGGGATGAGATATCATTTTCATCTGCTAAATGCTCTAACTTCTTTTTTACAGTGCTTTTAATCTGCTTGTCTAAATACCCTTCGACACACGCGTCAAACTTATCCCATAGCTGTTCGTTGCTTAGTGGACGTGCTGTACTTCCAACAGGCATAGCAACTTCAGTTGATACTGTTTCACCGTTGTCGAGGGTCACATGAACCTGTGTATAGAAGTCTGTCTCCAATTTTTCCACATATTCTTTACGGATAAGCGGTAAAAGTTCGAGAATCTCGGGATTAGAAATATTGCTTTCGGCATAGTCTTTAAGGCCAACATTACCATTTAAAAGGCCTGCAGCGAGGCTGAACTCAAGGCTAAACTTGGCTTCCATCGAGTTTTGTGGTTTCTCATACATAAGATTTCTAAGGTGGGCTGCAGGAGCGCGGACAAATATCTCTTTAACATTGTTTTTATCGAATTTGTGCTCTGCTTTTAACGCCAACAAACCATCGAGTGCGCGGTGTATGCTGCCGCAATTCGGGAATCTTTTAACTTTGAGGCCATATTCTTCGATTTGAAGAGGGTTGCCGATATCGGTTGTTGCGAAAGTAACGGTTTGACCATGCTCCGCTTTTCCTTTCATGCCCTCCCTTAATTCTTCGACATCTTGCCCGACCATCAATGTTCCCATTCCTGTTGTTCCATGAAGGGTATCAGTGCCTGCCGTGATGCCAGCTTTGGCGAACAGTGCAGCCTGTACAGCCCCTGCTGCCGCAAGGCCGGAATGAAGGGGTTTGGTCATTGTTCCAAATTGACTCATAAATCCACCGGCAAGGCTTGTAGCCAGCGAAATAGCGTGCGCTGTTTCTTCTGGGTTCAGTCTCAGTAGTCTTGCACATCCGGCGGCACTCCCAACAGCGCCAACAGTTGCCGTTGCATGCCAGCCTCGTGCTCTGTGGTACGGATTTACACCTTGTCCAACACGGCCGATCATTTGCAGCCCAACAATATAGGCATCAAGAAGTTGCGTGCCAGATAATTTCTCTTGATCAGCAAGTGCGAGTAATGCAGGCGCTAGTACGGCTGTCGCGTGTGCCTTGGCCGGGTCAAAATTATCGTCAAAATCAAGCGCATGCGCCGCTGTGCCATTGACGAGAGCTGCCATGGGTGCAGATAGTTTTTCAGGAAAACCAATCGCACTGCAATTGCCGCGCCCCCACTCCGTCGCAAGATCATAGACTTTACGTGTTACAGGTTCGTCTGTGCCTGGAATGATGACTGCGATCACATCAATAAATGCATTACGTGCCCTGTCCAAAGCAACATCTGACCAATCAGAGTTTGTTTCGCTCGTCCATTTGGCAAAAGCATGAAGCGGGTTATTAGGGTTCATTGTCATGATATATGCCTCAAATAATCACGCCTTTCTTAAATAAAACGACGTTACGCGTCCAGCGCTTAGTTTCTAAAAGCGTGACGATGGAGAGATTTGCACTCAAATGGCGCCTCAATAGATAAGCTGTAAATTTAATATCAATATGCAGTTATTTCATTGTAGTATATCCTAAAGCAGAAATGTCTATTTTTGTAGAACTGGAATATGGATGGCTGGTAGTAAAAATATAACAATTTCGTCTTTTATTACTCTCGATACATCAGGTCCTAGTGTCATGATTACGCTCTTGGGGGACTGGGTGCTCGACAATGCCCAGCAAATTGACAAAGACATGAATAAAGTAGCCTCGTTATGCCAGAATGGAGCAGTCTTGGATTGTTCCAGCATACAGGGCCTTGATACAGCGGGAGCATTATTGGTTCGTAGATATGCTATGGCGGTCGATGACGCCGGATCTGCAATATTGACGGGCGTGCTTGCTCAACACAAAAACTTGCTTGATGTCGTTTCCGCGTGTCCGCCACCTGCGCCGACTGAGCCTGATCACGACCCATGGTATGTGACGGTTTTGTACGAATTGGGTGAAAGCGCATTTTCGTTCATGAATTCAGCTAGGAATTTGCTTGGATTTATCGGACTGGTTCTCTCAAGGCTGTTTGGAGCGATTTTTGATCCTGGCCGCATACGGGTAATACCACTTATCCATCAATTGGAAGTGGTTGGCCTAAAGGCAATGGGCATTGTTGGATTAATATCGTTTTTAATCGGTGCCGTTATGGTCAACCAGGGGGCCGTTCAATTAGCCAAATTTGGCGCGGATATATTCGTAATTGATATGCTTGGTATTTCCCACCTCCGCGAATTGGGGATATTGTTGACCGCAATTATTGTTGCTGGCCGCTCGGGAAGTTCATTTACGGCGCAAATCGGTTCAATGCGATTGAACGAAGAAGTCGATGCGATGACAACGCTCGGCATGAATACGCTGGATGTGCTTGTTTTACCTCGTTTGTTGGCCTTGTTGATAGCCCTGCCATTACTTGGGTTTTATGCCGACATACTTGGTATTATGGGCGGCATAGTCATGGCGTGGTTTCAATTGGATATAGCCCCTGCAAATTTCATAGTGTATTTTCGTGATGTCATTACGCTTGATCATTTCATGGCCGGCATTTTGAAAGCCCCGTTTTTTGCCATTGTGATCGTTGTTAGTGGTTGTTACCACGGCCTTGCTGTTAGCGGAAGCGCAGCGTCGCTCGGAATGCGTACAACCCGGTCTGTGGTCCAGTCAATCTTTCTCGTAATTGTTTTGGACGCATTTTTTGCTGTTTTCTTTACTGCGATTGGGCTTTAGTAATTTGATGAATATTCACGACAAACAAAATGCGATTATCAAAGTTCGCGGGCTTAAGACGGCTTTCGGCGATCATGTTATTCATAATAACCTCGATCTGGATGTGTACCGCGGTGAAATACTCGGTATCGTTGGTGGTTCAGGAACGGGTAAATCTGTTTTGCTGAAAACTATCATCGGCCTCATCAAGCAAGCTGAAGGATCTATTGAAATAAATGGTCGTTTGCAGGCTGATATGTCAGATGAAGAAGACAGGAAATCGCGCCGCGATTGGGGTGTTTTATTTCAGGACGGCGCATTATTCACATCACTGACAGTTGCGCAAAATGTACAGGTTCCGCTGCGTGAACATTTTAATCTGCCTGCTGACCTGATGGATTGTTTGTCATTAAATAAAATTACCATGGCTGGCTTGCCGCTTGATGCGGCCTGCAAGTTCCCTTCCGATTTGTCGGGCGGGATGCGAAAACGTGCGGCCCTTGCAAGGGCGCTCGCGCTTGATCCGCACATCCTGTTTCTTGATGAACCAACTGCTGGCCTGGACCCAATAGGGGCATCGGCGTTTGATGCGCTTGTTATGGAATTGAGAGACTCGCTTGGACTAACCGTATTTCTCGTGACCCATGACCTTGACACCTTAGCACGTACATGTGACCGGGTCGCAGTGTTGGGTGATCAGAAGATTTTGATAAATGCACCTTTGTCGGAAGTTGTGGAACTTGATCATGCTTGGGTGCAAGAATACTTCAAAGGGCCGAGGGCACGAGCTGCTGGTATAAAATCAAGCGATATTGATGGTTTGCAACTTGCTCCAGCATAAGAAACGATTGATAATCCTTTGATTGTGATCATATTTGTTTACACATAACTAACTAGATTAAATTATTTTAATGACTTTATAGAAGTAATGAAGGGCTAGAAAAATATGGAAACACGCGCCTCACATATATTGGTCGGCGGGTTTGTTTTGGCCTTTTTGGCAGGATTGGTCGGCTTTGCGGTCTGGATTGCAAAAGTTGATCTGGATGCTGAATACAAAGATTATGACATTTATTTCAATGATACGGTTTCTGGTCTGGTTAAGCGTGGAACGGTATTCTACCTTGGTATCCCTGTTGGTGAAGTGCGGGATATTACACTCGCACCAGATGACCCCAGAAAAGTAAGAGTTTGGGTTCGACTTCGCGCCGAAGTTCCGGTGAATGAAGGGGCAACCGCAAGGCTGGACTTTCAGGGCTTTACTGGCGTTGCTTATATTGAACTCTTTGGCGGTCCGCCAGAGGCTCCTTTGCTTACACCGCACCCCGGGCAAGAGCGGCCGGTGATACCGGCTCAAGTTTCCGGGTTGCAGGTTTTGTTTGCAAGTGCGCCTGACCTGTTGGATGCGGCAGGACTTGCCGTTGCACAGGTACAGAAACTACTTGCTGATGAAAATCTGGCTGAAATCGCCGGTATTCTAAAAAATACAAATCAAATCACCGGAAATTTAGCGACTGGGACGAAAGATATTGATGGTTTAATTGTTGATGCCCGTGCAGCATTGGTTGAGGTTGCGGGCGCAGCTAATGCTATCCAAAAACTTGCCAATTCAGGCAATGAACTGATTGCAAATGATGCAAAACCGCTGATAGCTGAAGCCATAAAAACGATGCAAACTGCGCAGGAAATGCTGGGTCGTGTCGATGCGCTTGTTGCCGCAAACGAAGGAGCGGTCACACAATTTGTAAACGGTAGTTTACCGGAAGTGTCACGAATGATTGTTGATTTAAGGAAGACAGCAAGAACCCTCTCCAGATTGGTTACACGGATAGAACAAAATCCTGGAGAAATTATTTTTGGTACACCTGAAGATGAATATGACCCGAAAACCCGAACACAAGGGGATAAGAAATAATGTTGTCTGAATTTAAAGAACGAGGACTTCTTAAGGCAATTAAGGCAACGCTAGGTATTGGTTCTCTGCTTCTTATATCCGCGTGCGGGCCACTGATTTCTTTCGGCGGTGACGGGGATGCGGATGAAGTATATTCGTTGGAATATCAGGGGGGCTACAGTACGTTTAACGCTGATGCTCCGCGTATTTATCTTGATGAACCTTTAATGGCTGAGGGGCTGGCTAGCCGCAAAATGTCGGTGAGGCTACCAGACTTTCGTCGAAGTGCCATCGCTTCAACAAGTTGGTCAGCAAACCTTAGTGATTTGATACGTGGTTACATGGCGCGGTCTATTGCCGTCAAATCTGGTGTTCAGTTGATTAGCGAAGGCGGGCTGGACGTTAAGGTTGGTTGCCGTATGGCAGTTCATGTATGGGCATTTGAACTGGTTCCCGGTGATATTCCTCAGGATGATAAAGTAGCTTCCACCATAGAGTTGACTTTGTTGAATGTGACCAATGGTGTGTTACTTGGCAAACAGACTTTCGTTGTAGAAAAGCCAGTGCTTTCTGCTGGCGGTGCTGCTATCGCGGCTGCTTTCAATCAAGCGATTGAAGATAGTGCGAATAAAATGTCGGAGTGGCTTATTCCTATTCAGTCGGGATGTGTGCTCGGCGAAGCATAATAGCCTAATTCTATTATACTTTTTTACTTTCATAGTAGGTCCAAAACATCACGATTAACCCTGTAAGGGCAACCAGTATGAATGGTGTGCTGGGCGCGTAATTTGTGAACAGACTTCCGGCGAGTAAAGGACCAAATACCCTGCCACCTGCCGACAAGCCATTTGAGAAGCCAAGGGCTGTGCCTTGTAGGCGTTTATCTGTTCTTTGGGACAGAATACTGTTCAATGCCGGGAATGCGATTGTTAGGCCACTCATAATCATTGGAAGGCCAATCAGGGCAGTGGTTAAGCTGGCAGGGAATATAACGATAATCAAACATCCTAAAATGTTAACAATCGCCCCAAATGCAAGAGATGTGGTTTCCCCAAACTTATGAAACATTGGGCCAATCGCGAAGGCTTGTATAAAGGCAACAGCTAAGCCGGTGCCCATTAAAAGAAATCCAACTTGTTTGCTGTCCCATAGGAGGGTGTGTTTTGCCCAAAAGGGCGTAATCGAGAAAGTAATGCTTTGGCTAATGGCAGCCAGAACAAACATAGAAAAAATAAGATACCCTGTAGATGGCGTAAATATTTGGGTCCAATGTACTTCTTGGTTGTTAGTTGGCTCGCTGACGTCATTTTTGGTGCTGTTGGTTTCCGGCACAAATAAAATCGTTAAAATCATAGCAATAAACGACAAGGCCGCAGCTATTAAGCCCGGCAGGTAGATGCTAATGTTGTCGCCTGTACCGCCAAGCAAGCCCCCAATCGCAGGCCCAAAAGCGAATCCAAACCCAAAGGCCGCACCCACATAACCCATGGCTCTGCCACGGTTTTTTGCTGTTGTCATATCGGCCATAGCAGCCATAACGATACCGATGTTGCCAGCCATTGCCCCTGACATTGCCCTTGCTATAAATAACCATAACAAACTATCCGCATGAGCAAGGGTTACATAGGACGCCGTCGCACCGATGAAGGTTGCAGCGAGTGCTGGTTTTCTGCCAAACTTGTCGGACATACGCCCCCAAACAGGGCCCGCCACCAAGGCGAAAAGTGAATATACCGAAATTAAAGCGGTGCCTGTGAATGTATCACCGTCGTATTTGTCGATCAAAAAAGGCAAAATAGGAACGATAATTCCAAACCCAACTAGATCAATAAAAACAGCAAATAATATAGCGGGCATTTTGGAACTTACTTTCGCATTTATCGGTGTATAGTGTTTATAATTGTGTTTTTAAAAAAGGCTACCGATATTAGTCGATGTCTATTGTTTGGCTGGATGTATGGTCATGAATATCTTGGTGTCTCGATGGGCCATATAATATTCTATTGATTGGAAGAAACCTCTATGCGTGCTGATGTGCTAGCATTTCGCGAATTTTACCAAAGCCCGCTTGGGAAGTCGGTTGATCAGATTATTGGCGAGCGCTTGCTTCAGATGTGGGAGCAGGATCCAGCAACATTGCAGCATAAAATGATGGTGGGGTTAGGGTATACATTACCTTATTTATCACGTGCTAAGGAATTGGGTGCAGAAACATTTGCCTTTATGCCTGCGGATCAGGGCGTGACGCATTGGCCGAGTTTCAATAATAACAGAAGTATACTTACAAGTTATCATCAATTGCCACTGGCGGACTCTGCGGTTGACTATATGCTACTGGTACACGCATTAGAGCATTCAAGTCGCCCCAAACACTTGCTTCGTGAAGTTTGGCGTGTTTTGGCCCCAGGAGGGCACGTGATTATTGTAGTACCCAACCGAAGACGTATTTGGTCCACGCTCGAAAATACACCATTTGGTTCGGGCCGGCCCTATTCAGCTACTCAGCTTAGACTGTTGATGCAGGAACAAATGTTGCCGATCGATTGGTGGGATACGGCGTTAATGCTTCCACCGTTTTCGCGTCTAAGTGTTGATAAGCTGCTTCCTGTGTGCGAACGGCCAATTCGGTTTTTTGGGAAAAACCTTGGGGGCGCTCTGATTGTGTGTGCGCGTAAGCAGGTTTATGGTGCAATTCCTGACAAAAAACTCAAGTTGCGCAGTCAACCACTGATGATTGGTGGCTAAATCCTGATTAGGACGCTACGGGATGGCGACTTTCTATCTAGATTTGAATTTTTTATAATAAAATGTATTATAATTACTTTTAAGCTGTTATATTTATATCAATATTTCAATATTACAGTTTAAAAGATAATTGTGACTAGTAAACAAAAGGACTTTACGGATATGACTGAAGATAAAGAAATGGCGATTAGACAGATTGCAAATTCATTACATCGTTTGAATGATGCTGTTATTGCTGCAGTGAATGCTGGTGTATCCGTAGAACTTATGCGTGCTTCAAGATATCATAATGAAGAAGGTGCATGGGGTGACATGTTGGTGCCAATCATCCACCAGAAAAGCGAATAACTCTATTGGCTTCTCGCACGGCGAAAATTCCCAAACTTGCTACGGCAGATGTTTGTGACGCCTCTGGTCGTGCAGTTGATGTTATTGCACTGCCCTGGCGTGACTATGGTAAACGTTTGGATTTTGCCGGGCCGGTTTCTACGCTGAAAACAATCGATGATAATACGCATGTTCGAACTTTGTTGGAAGAACAGGGTGAAGGTAGAGTATTGATCATTGACGGTGCTGGAAGTATGCGCTCTGCGCTTGTGGGGGGTAATCTGGCTGCCTTGGCTAGTCAAAATGGTTGGGCAGGTATCATCGTTAATGGCTGTGTTCGTGATATCCATGAATTAATAGATGAAGATATCGGAATTAAAGCGCTGGCCACTTGCCCTCGTAAATCGATAAAGAACAATCAAGGTGATATCAATATTCCTATTTCAATAGGCGGCGTTATCGTTAAGCCCGGGTTTTGGATCATTGCTGATGGTGATGGGGTGGTTGTATCACCAGAGTTGCCGTCACTTTGAAACGTCTATTTGTCAAAGATTTCTCTTAAAAATCCAGTTTCCCTTGCTTTGATAAGGTTCTGTTTAACGATTTCTCTAAACTTTTGGGTTTTTTCTGTTCTGTGGCAAGTCATCCCGTCCTCAAACTCAGCGAATTTGATAGAAGTTTTTTTCAATTGGTCTGTATAGTTTAATTCACTTACCAATAAATCCAGATCATAGTCGTAACCAACCAAGGCATCAATTCTACCTTTCGCTAACAGGCTAATCATTTGCGTTTGGCTTTGTAACGACATCGCAGGTTCTAAATCATGCTGCCGCGCAATCGATTTCAGATTTACGTCAATGGCGAATGGGATAGATATTAAATCATCAGGTTTTTTGATATCCTTGAGACCATTTCGTGTGTAAGCAGTAACGGAAATTGTGTTTGTTGGACCAATAAATTCCATTGTTTCCGAATTTGGTGTGACGCTTATATAGGAGCAATCGACCAAGCCAGAATCAAGGAAACGGTTTAATCGGGATGAAGGCAGAAAGGTGACCTCTACTTTACCTGGATAGCCCGCGATTAAATAGTCGAGAACTTTGTTATAGTCGCCGTCGCCGCCTTCCCAGTACGCTTTTGGTATTTCTTGACTGCCTATTTTTATATCGGGGTGCTGAGATGATGTCTTATCGACTATGTCCTGACTAATAACAGGGCTTAGGGCAATGCCTAAGCACAGAGTTGTTAGAACGAAAATCTTCCCTGTTACCCGCATGATAATATGGCCTGTGTTTCAGCATTACAATTTATACGCATGATAGCGTATAGGAATGAGGTTAAGTAACCCCTAATATTCTTCTTTATTTAGTAAAAACAGAGCATTGTCTGCAAAGAAATTTGCATAATTCCGCGCCTTAACTACGCGCTTACCGTCTTTATTATAGGGAATAAATGTTTCAACAACATAACCTTCCTGTTCGATTAAATCGAATAGGTCTAATATGGTACAAAAGTGAATGTTGTCAGTATTGTACCAGGTTTTGTCCAAGGATTTGGTTACTGGCATTCTGCCACTCGTGAATAGGTTAACACGTACCCGCCATTGACCAAAATTAGGTATCGTGACAATCGCTTTTTTCCCTATTCGTAGTAATTCTCTTAGAACTTTTTGGGGATCTTTGACCGCTTGCAGTGTGCGAGAGAGAACGACATAATCAAAGCTTTGGTCCGGGTATTCTCCTAGATCATTGTCAGCGTCCCCTTGAATCACAAAGAGGCCGTTGGCGACACATTCATTTACGCCTTGTTGGCTCAGCTCAATACCACGGCCATCTACCATTTTGTTTTTGACGAGAAAATTCAACAAATCGCCCTTGTCGCAACCAATATCCAGTACTCGCGAGTTGGGTGTGATCATATCGGCGATCATAGTAAGGTCAGGGCGTAGATATGTACCTTTTGGAGTTGTCATGATCAGTTAAACCCCGCTGATTGGGCGCAGCTTTTGATAAAGCCATCGAGCATTTTGTCCATTTCCGGCAAATCCAGGAGGAAAGAGTCGTGACCGTGGGGCGAATCAATCTCTGCAAAACTAACAGGCACACCAGATGCATTTAAAGCATGCACAATCTGTTTGTTTTCTGCTGTTGGATAGAGCCAGTCACTTGTGAAGCTAATGACACAGCATTTTACATGTTTTGCATGCTGAAAGGCCTCTGCCAGGCGATTGTTATGTCGGCCAGCAATATCGAGATAGTCCATGGCACGAGTGATGTACAAATAACTATTTGCGTCAAACCGGTCGATGAACGTAAAGCCCTGATGTCGTAAATAGCTTTCAACCTGAAAGTCGGCATCGAACCCAAAGGTCACGGCGTCGCGCTCCTGAAGGTTGCGTCCAAATTTCCGCGTTAATGCATCCTCAGACAGATACGTTATATGAGCGGTCATACGGGCAACGGAAAGTCCTTTTCCAGGTAATTCTTTTTGGCCGTAATACTGTCCACCATTCCAGTTTGCATCTGCCATTATTGATTGCCGACCGACTTCATGGAAAGCAATATTTTGTGCTGTATGTTTCGCGGTAGTGGCAAGAGCAATTGCTGAATTTAAGCGTTTTGGATAGTTGGCAAGCCACTCTAGAACTTGCATGCCGCCCATTGATCCACCAATTACGGCGAAAAGTGTATCTATTCCCAAATGGCTTATTAATTCTGCTTGAACCTTGACCATATCACGAATGGTTATAACCGGAAAATCAAGGCACCATTCTTTGTCAGTTTTTGGATTGATACTGGACGGGCCTGTTGTTCCCATACAACTGCCGAGAACGTTTGAGCAAATTACGAAATATTTGTCTGTATCGATTATTTTCTTGGGACCAACTATTCTTGACCACCATCCCGGTTTTTTTGTCAATGGATGAGGGCTGGCAACATATTGATCGCCTGTAAGAGCATGGCAAATCAATATGGCATTCGATTTTTCTGCGTTTAAAGTTCCGTAGGTTTCATAAGCAACATTGACAGGGCTTAGTGCCGCGCCGCAGTCGAGCAGCAACGGATTAGCCTTAAATAGTTCAGCAAGATTGTCATTAGAAATAGTCAAGTTGGCTTCCTAAGTCTTGTGGATGATAAAGGTCATATCATCTATTCGGTGGTATATCATTGATTGTTGATGGATCAATCAAGAAAAGTCTGGATTGTTGCGTGCTTTAGTTTTGAAGTTTCATTCGATTAATGCTAAAGCGCCTTAATATTTTTCTGTTTTGTTTGTAAAGGGTATGACCATGGCTTCACCGAAAGCTCACGAATGGATATTGGACCTTGCGGCTTATGTGCCTGGCCGCGCGAAGGTTGATGGTATCGAGAAAACGGTTAAACTGTCCTCTAACGAGTCAGTGTATGGTGCGAGCCCTCATGCAATTGAAGCTTACAAAGATGCTGCTGATGAGTTGATGCGTTATCCGGATGCCGGATCGAATGAACTTCGAGAGGCAATCGCAGAAGTCTATAACTTGGATGCGGATAAAATTGTTTGTGGTGCAGGGTCAGATGATATTCTCACGCTTTTAATCCATGCATATGCGGGTCCTGGTGACGAAGTGATCTATAGCCAATATGGCTTCATGGTGTATCCAATTCAGACACAGGCGGTCGGTGCAACAGGTATTGCTATTCCAAATAAAAACTGGGCTGCGGATGTTGATGGTATTCTGGAAGCAGTGAGTGAGGACACAAAACTGGTTTTCGTCGACAATCCAAACAATCCAACAGGTGCTTATCTGGATTGGGGTGAAATTGAACGCCTGCATGCTGGATTGCGTAGTGATATTATTCTGGTGCTTGATGCGGCTTATGCCGAATGTGTAACAGCAGAAGATTATCATGCGGGTGAGAAACTGGTTGAAAGCGCCGAGAATGTTATCATGACCCGTACATTTTCAAAAATGTATGCATTGGCGGGGCTTCGTGTGGGTTGGGCATATGGTGATCCTGCTATCATTGATGTTTTGAACCGTATTCGCATGCCGTTTAATGTATGCTTACCTGGGCAACCCGCAGCAGTTGCTGCTGTTAAAGACCAAGAGCACTTGAAGGCATCCATCGATTTTAATACTGAATGGCGGGATTGGTTAACGGCCAATCTGGTTGCGCTTGGTTTGGATGTCGTACCTAGTCAAACCAATTTTATACTTATCGGTTTTCCAGAAGAGGCGCCATTTACGGCTGAATTGGCTTATGAATTCCTGACTAAGAACGGCTTCCTTTTGCGATGGCTCCCGGGGCAGGGATTGGCATCTCATTTGAGGCTGTCTGTGGGTACTCCTGAGCAAAATCGTGCTGTTGTTAATTTGATCACTGAGTTTATGAACGGCTCGCCCGAGGCTTCGGATGAGTGAGACAAAAATCATTTTCAATACAATTACCATCATTGGTGCGGGTCTAATTGGATCATCATTAGCTCGTGCAATCAAGCGAGGTAAGTTGGCGGAAACACTTGTTTTATGTGACCAAGATTTGCCAACCCTTGATGAAGCCAAATCGCTGGCGTTGGCAGATGTCTATGAAATAGATGCGCGGCTTGCGGTTGAAGATGCGGATTTGGTGGTTTATGCGATCCCGGTTGGTGTAATTGCCACCGTTGGTGAAATTGTTTCAGCCAATTTGAAAACTGGCGCAATTATCAGTGATGTTGGTTCGGTCAAGAAAACGGTTTTGGATGCATTGACCCCGTTTATTCCTGACGGAGTTCATTTGGTGCCGGGCCATCCGGTTGCAGGGACTGAGCAATCAGGCCCCTCTGCTGGTTTTGCAAGTTTATTTGATGATCGTTGGTGTATTTTGACGCCAGATACCCAGACGGATGATGCGGCCGTCCAAAAAGTAGAGGATTTTTGGCGTGCGATCGGAAGTAAGGTTGAGATTATGGACGCCGAGCATCATGACCTTGTTCTCGCGATCACATCCCATGTTCCACACTTGATCGCTTATAATATTGTTGGAACTGCTTCTGATCTTGAGGCGGTGACAAGGTCAGAGGTTATTAAATATTCAGCAGGTGGTTTTCGCGATTTTACCCGGATCGCTGCATCTGACCCCACGATGTGGAGGGATGTGTTTCTTAATAATAAAGAGGCGGTTCTTGAAATGCTTGGTCGATTTTCTGAGGATTTAACAGCACTTCAGCGCGCGATCAGGTGGGGTGACGGCGATGCACTGTTTGACCTTTTTTCGCGAACTCGTGACATACGCCGGAAGATTATTGACGCAGGGCAAGAAACAGCTGATGCCGATTTTGGTCGTTCGAATGAGAATTAATTAATCGAGAACAGAGCCGATAGTCAATAGCTTTTCATTTCCAATGGCTATTTGGCCATTTTGAAATGATAACCCCACAGGTGTTTGCAAGGATTGAGCTGTAGCTTGATAGCTATTGATTTTGTTGGCCTTTAGAAAACGGTTAAGCCTCGCAATATGTTGATCTGTTAAGTTTCGGCGAGTTTTAAATCCTATTGAACCTAGTAATTTCAATTGATCATCAAGGGTAAAACTTCCTGTGCCCTCGAGTTTGGCCCCTCCCAGGGAAAGAGTAAGGGCATCAAATTCCAGTAACCCGCCAGCGTTGCGCCATATCGTTAAATCTTTCTGATTCCAGCTTAATATTGGCTGCCCACTAATGCCACCGATTGCTTCAAGGTCGCCTTTTTTGCCGTTCAGTACAATCTTGAAATCCATAAATCTGTCTTCGTAAAGGCCACTTATCGGTGCCTCTGGTTTCTCATGTAATCTCAGAAAAATTTGCCATTCATTAAATTCTGTAGCTCTGAGCAGATCAGGTGCCTGTGTGATTTTCAGGTCATCTGTCGTGTACGAATCCGCAGCTATGATAATTTTACTATCTTCTGTGTATCTCAGGCTTGCTCGAGCATAGTTATCTTCTATCTTTATTTGCTCATTGAAGAATGAAGCATTGATGTTTTCTGCCTGTAATACATAGTGTTGTGGTGTCCACAAATGTGTGACAATTTCGGTTTTGTCGCTTGTATATTCATATCCTTCATAAGGATCGGAAATTGTAAGATCTGAAACTTCGATAGTGATGCGATACGGAAAACCACCGAGTGATATGTCGTCGTAAGTTACGTTAATTCCTAACTCACGAAGGCCTGATAAATTGATGGCGGCTTGTTTTTCGAAATCAAAAGCAACAGTGAACCAAAGCGCAGAATAGCCAAGTATCATCAGAAACCCAATGCCGACAACTATGCGAAATTGATTTGCCATATGGAATTCCTGAGGTTTCTTATCCGGTGACTATAGAGGATGCGGTAAGCGCAGATGTTTGAGTGACTCTTACATTAGGCGTGATGCCGAGAGCAAGCTGTATCACGGTAAATAGATATTTGTTATACTCCCTCGCAAGAAACGAGAGGTCGGCGTCTGTTTGAACAGCGTGACCAGTAAAGGTAATTTGAGGTGCCTGATTTTGAAAAAGCATCATGCTGCGGCGTATATGATAATCCGCTGTGATAATGATGACAGTCTGGAATTTGTTTTTTTGAATCCATTTTGAGCCTTCAACCGCGTTTGCTGCTGTATTCTCGGAAACTTGATCAATATCAACACAGCAATCAAAGAGAGTGTTTTCTGAGCCGGTTAAAGCACGGAGTTCAGATTGTTCAACAATTGGGTTCACCCCTGAAATAAGCAAGCGCTTGTCGGGGTACTTTTTTAGAATGTCTAATGCTGTCTCCAGGCGGTTTTTTCCACCTGTAAGGACAATCAATGCTTCTGCATTTAGTGGATTATCATGGTTGATGTCCGCTGGTTTTGGAAGTGTTACATAGAAAAATCCCAAACCAATCAGCCATGCGGCACCGCTGTAAAAGATAATTTTATACAAGGTGCGATACCAAGCGCGTTTTCTGGGCCCCTTCATAAGGTTTACATCAATTCCATTAGTGCGCGTTTAGTCGTGAAACGGGCTGTAAACATAGTAATCACACATGTCGCAAACGGTAGTAAAATTAACCACCACAGGCTCGAAAATTGGGGCACTATAGCTGATATCAATCCGGCTCCTAGGCTATCAACCAAGTTAGATAATAGGTACATAACGATTGCAGCAATGACGGTTCCGATTGCCCCGCCCTTTAGCCCGTGCAGCATATAGCGTTCATCGAAGGCTTTGGCGATAATATTATCTTCAGCACCTAGCATATGAATAATTTCTATACTTTCCCGATGTGTTGCAAGCCCTGCTCTACATCCAAATATAACAATGGAAATTGTTGAAAGTATGATCATGAAAACAACAACGCCGAGAACCCACCGGATGGTGCTTGCCAGTTTAAAAATTTGTAGCATCCAGGCCTGATGATCATCCAAGCGAATATTGGATGAAATGGTGGTCAACCTTTGCTTCAGTGCCGGAATGTTGACGCTATCAGGTGATATTAAGTTTACTTCAATGAGTGTCGGTATGGGTAAACCGCTTTCAGTGGGGAGTTCCCCAAGCCAAGGTGAGAGTAGTTCCAAAACTTTCGCATCAGCGGCGACAATGGCATTTTCAATACCAGGCGTCGCCCTAAGCATTTTAATGGCTTGTTCGGTTTGTTGCGTGCGCTCTGTTTCATTGGCATTGACCACTTGAACAGATAGTGAAGTTGTTAAGCCTCTACTCCAGTTGTTAAGGCCATTTCCGAGCGTAATAGCTGAAACGAGTGCTAATGTGCTTAAAAATAGCATAACGGCGATTACCCATGGCAACAGGCCTTCGCCTTGTTTGCCATTTGGTAGAAAATCTATCTTGGAACCAATCAACCGTCTTCTCCTTCAGAAGGGTCTGATGGCAGGTTTTTATTAGCTGAATTACTCTGATTATTGGGCGCAGGGTCGGTTAGCGCTTTGGCACCCGGCAATTGTTCTAATTCGCCATTTGCAAGTTTGAGGATAGGCGCGCCAACATCCTTAACGAGTTCTTCGTCATGTGTAGCCACAACAATCGTTGTCCCGATCTTATTAAGTTCGATGAACAGATGCATAAGCTTTCTGGACATTGCAGGGTCAACATTGCCTGTTGGTTCATCTGCGACAAGTAGGTCGGGTTTATTTATAACTGCTCTGGCAATTGCGACGCGCTGTTTTTCGCCGCCCGAAAGCGTTGCAGGGCGTGCATGCATGCGTTCTTCAAGGTCGACCCAGGATAGCAATTCTTCAACATGGCTCGCGATATCAGCCTTTTTGGCGCCCTTGATCAACAGGGGCAGGGCAACATTGTCAAAGGCACTCAAATGGTCAAACAGGCGAAAATCTTGAAAGACAACGCCAATGCGGCGGCGCAATCTGGGGAAGTCCTGTCGTTCTAATGTTGCCATGTCTTTATTAAAAAAGTGCATTAGCCCTCTGGAAGGGCGATGTGCAAGGTACATCAGTTTCAGTAATGTTGTTTTTCCCGCACCTGAGGGCCCGGTTAAAAAATGAAATGAGCCTTTGTCGAGCGAAAAATTTATGTCACGAAGAACTTCGGCCCCCATGCCATATCGCATTCCAACATTTTCAAAGGTTATCATTGTGCCCAAAGTTCCAGATATGCACGAGATAGCGCATAATAGTTTTGCCATTTTGATGGTAAAATTACACACAGGACTTGTTGCAGTCCAGTATGGAAATATCAAAATAAAAAAATATCTGTTTTTTGGTTTTATTAACTATATACCCACTAATCTTAGTATATATATTGTTTAAATAAGATTTTTATTTCGTAAGTGAAACAAAAGCAGATTGTGACATGATATTAGAGTGCCCATCATGTGAAGCAAAATTCAAAATACCGGCCGGCGCTGTTTCCGATACGGGCCGCAAGGTGCGATGCGCAAATTGCAAGCATATATGGCATGCAACATCTGCTGATGTTTTTAAACCAAATCAGGTTTCGCTTGCAGCAGCCGTCGACGACGTCGAGGCCCAGCAAGCGACCAATCCAGTACATGCTAATAGTGCTGACTTATCCCAAACGCCCGATACAGAAATTTCTGAAACTGAAGATTACGAAATTACCGTAGATGCAGAAGACGATTCCGTTGATGAAGAAACAGCGCATAAGGTTACGGCGGATGAAGTCACCAATAGCGATAATGTCGTTGATGGTGAGCAATCAGTCGCAGAACAAGCAACCGACTTTATCGCGAATATAAAGGCGGGCCTGGAGGGCTCAGATCTTGAAGATGACTTCGCGACCGTTGACGATGTTGTTGACGAAGATGATTTTCTAGCGCGCAGACGCGCTGAACAGCGTAAGGGCTATGCGCAGCAAACAGAGGCTCGTAAACGACGTTTTGTAACGATGGGTTGGGCGGCATTGGTTGCTCTTTGGATATCGATAATCCTTACCTTTGTAATGTTTAAAGACGGCGTTATTTCAATTTTCCCTGCGGCTAATGCGTTATACGCTTCCGCTGAAAGCGCTGACTATACAGAGCAATTTCGGCCAAAAGAGGGTGAGGTTTTAACCCCGCCTATCACTGAGGAAGTAACCCGTTTAGAGGCTTATATTATACCCCCTCCAACACTTGAAGTTATTGATGGTACGCAAACACTTATGGTACGCGGGTTTGTTGAAAACAAAAGTAGAAGAGCTGCCTCGGTCCCAAAACTGGAGTTACAGGTACTGGATAATAGAGGACGTGTTATTCAAAACTGGATTCATGAGCCTAAAGGTTCGATTATAACTCGTGGGGCTAAACTTAATTTTGAAACAAGTTTGTCACCTGTTCCACAGGGGGTTGTCCGTGCTGTTGTAAAGGTGATTGAAGGGTCGAAATCTTCGGCTCGTGCTGAATATAGCTAAAGGTCCTTCGTGAAACTCCGAATTTAGATTCATTGAGATCGATGTAGAATTACCCGAATCGTTTCAATGGGATAAGCCTCAGATTAGCATTTTACACAGTGATATTGGATATTTTGTAATATTCATGCTTAAAAGCATGATATTTTAATCTTATTGTATCCAAATCTGACCAAAACTCGATAATTGTTGTGATCAATCAGATATGATGGTCAAAATCAGATAGAAAACTTGTGTTTATGGAATGAGTAGTAATAGAGGGGTGTGGTTTGGCCCATATACTTATAGCTGAAGATGATCCATCAGTGCGTGAATTTGTTTCTCGCGTGCTAACGATGCATGGTCATACTGTTGTTGAAGCAGAAGATGGTCTTATGGCGATTGAAACGCTTTTCGATGAAGGATTTGATCTTGTCTTGAGCGATATTGTTATGCCAGCCATGGATGGCATTTCGTTAGCTTTAAAAATCAAAGCTGACTACCCTGACCTGCCTATTATACTTATGACCGGATATGCAGACGAGCATCGCCGCGCCCACAATTTATCAGCTTTGATCGATGGTTTGATGCTAAAGCCGTTTAATATGGAACAGCTTTTGACTAAAATTACAAACGCGCTTGAGCAAGCCCGCGCCCGTAAGGAAGCGTATGCTGCCAAAAAGCCAGCTTATTCCTCTGCGAGCCAATCAGGAACTTGATCCAGATTAATCAAATCTTCAATGCTTTGACGCTTACGAATTACTGAGAATTTATCTTCGCTCACTAATACTTCTGGAATAAGTGCTCTGCTATTATAGGTAGATGCCATAACGGCCCCGTATGCGCCCGCTGATTTAATAACCGCCAAATCACCAGCCATCATAGGACTGGTTGTTCTTGATTTTGCAAATGTATCGCCTGTTTCACAAACGGGCCCTACAAAATCAGCGGAAACCAGATTGCTTTGATCGCTACCTACATTTGATGGTTCTTTAACCGGGATAATATCATGGTATGCGTCATACATAGCCGGCCGCGATAGGTCATTCATGGCCGCGTCTAAGATATAAAAGACCTTATTCTCACTCTCTTTTTCATAAAGCATTGACGTCAATAGAATGCCTGCATTTCCGGCAATCAAACGACCAGGTTCCAAGATAATACTACAATCGAGGTCACCCAGAACCTTACCAATCATTGCGCCGTAAGCACCGGGCGATGGTGGTGTTTCTTCTTCTGGATCATAGGGAATGCCAAGTCCACCGCCCAAATCGATGTGTTGAATATCGTGGCCTTGTACCCGAAGGTTTTTCACAAGATCCACCACCTTTTTGAACGCAGCCTCGAAAGGCCCCAGGTCCGTTAACTGCGAACCAATATGGACATCCACGCCAACGGCTTTCAGGTGTGAAAGCTCTGCAATTCGTTCGTAAACACGCGATACACGAACCCAGGGGATACCGAATTTGTTTTCTGCCTTACCGGTAGAGATTTTAGCGTGGGTCTTCGCATCCACATCCGGGTTCACACGAACAGAAACAGGTGCAATCATTCCCATTCCTTCTGCGACCGCATTTAAAACTTCCAGTTCGGCTTCACTTTCCACATTAAATTGCTTGATATTTGCCTTGAGGGCATCACGCATTTCATCAGGGGTTTTCCCGACACCAGAAAAGACAATTTTTTGTGCCGGAATACCAGCGAGTAACGCGCGTTTTAACTCACCGCCACTAACAACATCCGCGCCCGAGCCTTCTTGGGCCAGTGTTTTCAAGACAGCCTGGTTACTGTTTGCCTTTACAGCAAAGCATATTAGGGCGTCCAACCCATCAAAAGCCTCTTGAAAGACACGGAAATGACGTTTCAGTGTTGCACTCGAGTATACATAAACAGGGGTTCCAACCTCTTTAGCAATCTCTCGTAAATCGACATCTTCAGCAAAAAGGTTGCCATCACGGTATTGAAAATGGTCCATAATCAGTTGTCTTTATCAGTGGGTTGTTTATTTGTTCGTGGTTTAATTGGGGGCTTCAGTTTGACTTGGTGGTTCAAGCTCACCCTTCTTGCCGCAAGCAGTAAGGCTTAGTGTACCAATTATCAAGCAGAGTGTGATCAAGCTTTTGAGAGATTTCATGCTAGCTGCTCCTTTGCACGTTTAACCGCATCCAACACATTTGCGGGCGCCGTGCCCCCAAATGATATCCGGCTATTTACCGATGCGTCGACACTTAAGACATTATAGATGTCTTTTGTTATGCGGGGTTCTACCGCTTGCATTGCCTCAAGTGGCAGGTCTTTTAGTTCCAAGCCCTGAGTTTCAGCCTCTTTAACAATGGCCCCTGTAACATGATGTGCGTCGCGAAACGGTAAATTTAATTCCCGGACCAACCAATCCGCGAGATCAGTTGCAGTTGAAAATGCATGCCGAGCGGCCTCAGCCATCGCCGTTTTGTTTGGTTTTAAGTCATTCATCATGCCTGTCATCGCGCTTAGGCATAGTTCAAAGTCATCTACAGCCTTGAAAACAGGTTCTTTATCTTCCTGCATATCCTTTGAATACGCAAGAGGAAGGCCCTTCATGACAACCATCAAGCCATTCTGGGCCCCCATAATCCTGCCAACCTTGGCCCGAATAAGTTCTGCTGCATCCGGATTACGCTTTTGCGGCATGATAGATGATCCGGTCGAGAACGAGTCTGACAGCGTTAAAAAACCAAATGCCGCGCTTGCCCACAAAACGATTTCATCAGCAAGGCGCGATAAATGTACCGCAGATATTGAAAGACATGATAGTAGCTCAATCGCAAAATCGCGGGCAGAAACAGCATCCAACGAATTCGCCATGGGGTTGTCAAACCCCAACAGGTTGGCCGTCATATGTCGGTCAATAGTGAACCCTGTTCCCGCAAGGGCAGCGGCACCTAGTGGGTTTTCATTTAAACGTTTACGGCAATCTGATAAGCGAGACCGATCACGTTTGAACATTTCAAAGTATGCCATCAAGTGATGTCCAAGCGTCACGGGCTGTGCCGTTTGCAAATGTGTGAAGCCGGGCATAACCCAATCTGCATATACTTCCGCCTGATCAACGATCGATTTTAATAAGCCGTCATATAAGCCATCAAGTTGATCGATAGCACGGCGACACCATAATCTAAAATCAGTAGCTACCTGGTCATTCCGCGATCTTGCAGTGTGCAATCGAGCGCCCGCATCACCGATCAATTCACGCAGTCTTGCTTCGATATGCATGTGGATATCTTCAAGACTATTGTCATAATGCATTTCGCCGCGTTCTATTTCTCCCTTGATTTGATCAAGGCCACTTATGATCGCCTTTAGATCGGCGTCAGTGATAATTGATTGCTGCGCAAGCATTGTTGCATGCGCTTTCGATCCTTCGATATCTTCGCGGTACAAACGCTTGTCAAAACCGATCGACGCATTAATTTCTGCCATAATTGCGCTTGGCCCAGCGCTAAAGCGTCCACCCCACATGGCTTGCCCTTCATTGGCGGTATTTTGTCGCAAATGGTTGTCATCACCAGAGTGTGTATTGTCTTGTGACTTTTTAGAACTATCTAAAGGGGTATCGCTCATAATATTATGGTTGGTCCGTCGTTGGAGATTAAAATGCTCAATAAAAATATCCTTGCATCACTATCCATGTTTGCGTTTGCTGCGTGCTCGGAAGCATCTGAGAATAACAATGCATCTGAAGAGATAGCATCAAATGCCGCCACTGCAACTGAAATAAGCGAGTCTGTTTATGCAGAAGCAGCAAACTCGGGTGATTTTAAGTCATATTTGAAGGGCGAAATGTCCAACCTTTTATATACTGAAGAAAAGTCCCCTCTATCAGGGCACATCTTTATTGATGAAGCAGGGGATGCAATCGCACTTAAGGAATTTACCGGCAAGGCAATGTTGATTAATTTCTGGGCGAGTTGGTGTGCACCGTGCCGTGTTGAAATGCCGGCATTATCTAGGCTGCAAAAAGCTGTTGGTAATGATAATTTTGAAGTTGTTGCAATCAATGTTGACCGTGGTGGTTTAGGAGATGCCAAGCAAGCGTTGGAAGATTGGGGTGTCGAAGGCCTGGCACTTTATAACGATTCTACGATGAAAATTGCATTTGACCTTGCGCAGGGTGCGTTACCTTCCAGCTTTGTTGTCGACCGTGACGGCAACTTTAGAGCGCTTTATATTGGCCCCCTAGAATGGGACGCGCCTGAAGCGATTGAATTATTCACAGCACTTCGTGATGGAAAGATTTAATTCTTTTGTTGACCTTTTAGCCAAGCATGGTGATGTCTTGCGGTAATTCATCCTGAAACACCGTGTCTTCCTCACGCTTGGCTTCCTCGCACCAGCGCTGGATAAGTGGGTGATTGAGAATATTGTTCATATATTCTCTCGATGTATTGCTCACAGAAATATCATAAGTAACGAGCCTACTCACAACTGGGGCATACATCATATCAACAGCACCAAAATCGCCAAAAAGATATGCCCCATTTTCTGAATACTTATTCCGACATTCATTCCAGACTTCTTCGATACGGTTAATATCCGCTGCAACGCTATGGCTAAGCGACAGGCCAGTCCAGCGCCCGCGGATGTTCATTGGTGCATGATTTCGGAGTGCCGTAAATCCGCTATGCATTTCTGCGGCTACACTGCGTGCATGACCGTATGCCGAGAGCTGTTCAGGCCACCAGTTTTTTTCAGGTACCAAACGGGCGCAGTAATCAATGACTGCAAGCGAATCCCATACTTTTTGACCTTCATGATGAAGAACCGGGACACACCTGGTGGGGCTAAGGTCACCGATTTGGTCATGAAATTCTGATGTGTCTAAAGGTAGTTTTTGTTCACTGAAAGCAAGCCCGGTGTGCGCTACCGCCAGCCACCCCCTTAGTGACCAACTAGAGTAATTTTTTGTACCGATTACAATATGTAGAGGTGATGACATGTGTTTATTCCTGACTGGCAATAATTTAGTGAAGTGTACAAGCGATTGTGACCAATGGTCGATAAAAAATTACACGGAAATCGCGTAAACTATTTATAGTGACCTTATGGATGACCAAGCAGATAAAAAGCGCGTATCAATTATTATACCAGCCTTAAATGAAGAGGCTTCGATTTTTGTTACGCTAAAACATTTGGAAGCCTTATCGCCAGCACCGTATGAAGTTATCGTGGTTGATGGAGGTAGCGACGATAAAACTGTTGAAATCGTTCATGCGTTCGCAAAAACAAGTTCGTTCCCAATAAAAGTTGTCTTTTCAGACCAAGGTCGTGCCAAACAGATCAACAAAGGTGTTCATAATGCCAAAGGCGATATCGTTGCATTTCTGCATGCTGATACCTGGCTATCCCCCGACGCTTTATCGGTAATGCCTAATGTTCTGAGCAATGAAAAAATAGGCCTTGCTGGCTTCACGGCGATTATACAAGGGAGCGAGCGAACATGGTGGATGATCAATTTTCATCATATTATCAAAACCTATTATGCGCCTTTGATTTTCAGGCCACATTTATTTTTCAAAGGGGCAAGGCTTTTATTTGGTGATCAGGTTATGTTTATGCGCCGGCATGACTTTGAAACATGCGGCGGCTTTGACGATGATATGGAAATTATGGAAGAGGCCAATCTTTGTCTAAAGGTGGTGCGCGCTGGTCTAGGGCGGGTTAAATTAGTTGATCGTACCGTCGTTACCTCAGATCGCAGGATCGCCAAATGGGGTGGCTTTAAATCAACTTTCCTGCATTTTTACATCGGTATTTTATGGGGAATTGGTGTTTCGCCGAAATATCTAAAGCAATTTTACGCTGATTTCAGATAAACACAAAAAAACCCGGCTATGAAACGCCGGGTTTGATAATATTTATATACACGTTGTTTACCGTGTCGGTGTTGGTTCACCTTCGCCTGTATAATCGTAAAAGCCGCGGCCACTTTTGCGGCCTAACCAACCAGCTTCCACATATTTTACAAGCAATGGGCATGGGCGATACTTGCTATCAGCAAGGCCTTCATAAAGGACTTGCATGATCGCAAGACATGTATCCAGGCCGATAAAGTCTGCAAGCGTCAGAGGTCCCATTGGATGGTTCGTACCAAGTTCCATACCGCGGTCAATCGCGCGAACTGAGCCGACACCTTCATATAATGTATATATCGCTTCGTTGATCATAGGCATCAGGATACGATTGACAATAAAGCCCGGGAAGTCTTCTGCTGTCGCTGTAATTTTGCCCAAGCGATCAGTATAATCATGTAATGTTTTAAAGGTTTCTTCTGATGTTGCTATGCCGCGGATTAGTTCAACTAATTTCATAATTGGAACAGGGTTCATAAAATGAACACCCATGAACCGATCTGGGCGGTCAGTGTTTGAAGCCAACCGTGTTATAGAAATCGAAGACGTGTTTGATGCAATCAAGGCATCTTTATTCAGTGTTTCGCACAATTCTTTAAAAATCGCGATCTTAACGGCTTCATTTTCTGTCGCAGCTTCGATCACCAAGTCGCAATCAGCGAGTGCTTTTAAATTATCCGCTAGATCGATGCGCTCCAGGATTTCATCTGATTGTTCCGGCGTTATTTGGCCTTTGGTAACTTGTCTGCCAAGGTTCTTTTCAATAACAGCCTTGCCCTTTGCAGCTTGTTCAATTGAAACATCGCTTAAGATGACTTCCATGCCCGCAACAGCCGTTACATGTGCGATACCATTTCCCATTTGGCCAGCGCCAATAACACCTACTTTGTTGATCATCGTCTAATCCTGTCCCTCGTTAGGGTATATCTTGCTTTGTACTATAAACAATTAAGGCGCCCATATTGGACGCCTTAACATGAAATTCAAAGTTTTATTTAAAGCGCTGCTTCAAGGGCAGGTACTGCTTCAAATAAATCGGCTACTAATCCGTAATCAGCAACCTGGAAGATTGGAGCATCTTCATCCTTGTTGATGGCGACAATAATCTTACTGTCTTTCATACCAGCAAGGTGCTGAATAGCGCCTGAAATACCGACAGCTATATATAGCTCAGGGGCAACAATCTTACCGGTTTGACCAACTTGATAATCGTTTGGAACAAAACCAGCATCAACCGCAGCGCGCGATGCACCAACCGCAGCACCAAGCTTATCAGCAACTTTGTCGATGATAGCGAAGTTTTCACCTGAACCCATACCGCGACCACC
This sequence comes from Kordiimonas sp. SCSIO 12610, assembly GCF_024398015.1. Taxonomy (GTDB): domain Bacteria; phylum Pseudomonadota; class Alphaproteobacteria; order Sphingomonadales; family Kordiimonadaceae; genus CANLMI01. The sequence continues at coordinate 3,322,244 of NZ_CP073747.1, read as the reverse complement.
AGAGATGATGATTTTAGCACTTGTAAGTTCTGGGCGGTCTGATTTTGAAAGTTCAGCACTTATAAACTCACTCACACCAGCCTTATCAGCAGCAGCGATATTTTCTACACTCGCTGATCCGCCTTCGCTAGCAGCTTTATCGAAGGCTGTACCCCGTACTGTGATCACTTTCTTCGCATCAGATGATTGAACTGTTGCGATTGCGTTACCAGCATAAATTGGTCGTTTGAATGTATTCGCGTCAACCACTTCAACAATGTCAGAAATTTGGGCAACATCCAATGCAGCTGCTACGCGGGGTGCAAAGTTTTTCCCTGTTGTTGTCGCAGGGACAACAATCGCGCCATAATCACCTGCAATACTGATCACGAGGTTGCCAAGTTCTTCAGCAAGCTGATTTGCGTATGCGGCATCATCAGCAACCAGTACTTTTGAAACACAGTCAATTTTCGCAGCAGCTTCGGCAGCGGCGGCACAGTCTTGACCAGCAACCAGTGCGTGAACGTCACCAAATGTTTTTGCGGCCGTTACAGTCGCGAGTGTAGCGTCTTTAACAGATGCATTATCATGTTCTACAATTACGAGAGCAGTCATTAGATAACTCCCTTTTCTTTAAGTTTACCAACAAGCTCTTCCACGGTTTCAACTTTGATGCCAGCTTCACGTTGTGGTGGCTCTTCAACTTTAATCGTTGTTAGGCGCGGTGCCATATCAACACCAAAGTCACCAGGAGCTTTCTCGTCAATCGGTTTGCGCTTCGCTTTCATAATGTTTGGAAGCGATGCATAACGTGGCTCGTTGAGACGGAGGTCAGTTGTGATGATTGCCGGCATGTTCAATTTAAGCGTTTCAAGGCCACCATCAACTTCACGAGTAACATTCACATTGTCACCGTCGATTGCAACTTCAGACGCAAATGTTCCTTGCGGCCAACCAAGAAGCTGCGCAAGCATTTGGCCTGTTTGGTTGCAATCATCATCGATCGCCTGTTTACCAAGAAGAACAATACCTGGGTTTTCTTCTGCAATAACACCTTTCAAGACTTTGGCAACTGCAAGTGGCTCAGTTTCGCCGTCATATTCCACAAGAATACCACGGTCCGCACCCATAGCAAGACCTGTGCGAAGCGTCTCAGTAGCAGCTTTTGGGCCGATAGAAACAACAACGATTTCATCAGCTTTACCGGCTTCTTTGAGGCGGATTGCTTCTTCAACCGCAATTTCATCGAATGGGTTCATTGACATTTTAACGTTTGCCAGTTCAACGCCTGTATTATCAGACTTAACACGAACTTTTACGTTATAGTCGACTACCCGTTTTACAGGGACCATGATTTTCATGGGGAACAATCTCCCGTATGTTAATAAGAGAACGATATGTTCTCGGGACAATCAAAAATTCTATTCATTCTGCACAGAGATTATAGTGTCTCTGCCGATTTGCCTGATATCGTTAGCCTATGGTTATTGCTGAGTCAATCAACACTGAATACTTGTTTGTGAAGCTGCTTTTTCCGTAACGTAATGTCTAACATTAATTTGTTATCGATTGGCGCCGGGAACCCATAAAACATCGCTTGAACCTTTATCGTTGAGATATCGCGCCATAACAAAAGCATGGTCTGATAGCCTGTTTAAATAGCGTATGGCTGCAGGGTTGATGTTGACTTCACGGGCTGCACTTATGGATAAGCGTTCTGCCCTGCGGATGACGGTTCTGGCTAGATGAAGGTAGGCACTAGCTTCACTACCGCCGGGCAAAATAAAACTGGTAAGCGGAGATAAGCTGGCATTCATTTGATCGATTTCATGCTCCAAGCGTTGAACCTGAGCTTCGGTTACTCTCAACACCATTTCGCTTGGTTCAAAATCTGCGCCGTCGGCTTCTGAAGCTGGCGTAGACAAGTCAGCCCCTAAATCAAACAGATCATTTTGGATACGCATTAACATGTCATCGGCTTCACATGATGTATGCAAGCGAACAAGCCCATAAACACTGTTGGCTTCGTCTACGGTTCCGTAGGCATCAATACGCAAGTTATCTTTTGGAAGGCGTTCACCATTAGATAATGATGTATCGCCTTTATCGCCGCCGCGGGTGTATATTTTCGTGAGTTTAACCAATGATATCTCTACTCATCGCCTAGTGATATTGGGTTAGGCAGCAGCGGTTGCAAGTAATAAACATAGAACTGCAAGGGCTTGGCATGCAATACGTGCCTGCATCAGTTTGTTACCATATTTTCGATTGAATTCACCGCCTTTGGCAACGGTTACACCGCCAGCAAGAAGAATACCAAGCGTTGCCAGTGCAAAAAATGCAGCAAGTACAAAGAACGCTACCATGATTTTAACCTTTTAATTCTTTTATGAAGGCCAGACCATATCAGCTATGTGTATGAAGAACTAGATATATCCTTTGACAGCGACAGTTTGCCCCATCACAATTGGTTGAGAGTTTCTAGTTCCAAATACAAGGGTTTGTCGTATGTGTTTATTCAGAAAAGTCCCAATATTTTTGAAGGCGTCACTTAGCCTGACGATAATTTTTGGTGCGGTAACGATAGCGCATGCACAGCAGCCACCTGGCGAAGGCGAAATTTGGGTCAATGGCAGAATTGTTGGCTCCCTCAAACAAGCGTTTAATTTCGTTACAAATGACGGCATTATCCGCATTGGGCCTGGTGTCTATAAAATGGCAGGCACTATCAAAAAAGACCGTGTTAAAATAGAAGGTAGTGTAGGCACTATTCTGGACGGTGTAGCGGATGGTGGTAAAGGCGCGATCGTTGTTCGGGCAGATGATATCGTCATTGAAAACATCACATGCAGAAATATATCTGTTCCCGATGAAAACGGCGCATGTATTCGCCACGAAGGGACGAACCTAACGCTCCGTAATGTGCATTTTATGGACAGCGAATCTGGTATTCTTGGCTGGAAAAAGGGTGGGGTGGTGACCATTGAAGACAGCAGGTTTGAACGCCTCGGTGGTGGTACAGGGCAGGCACACGCTATCTATATTAATGGTGGCGAGCTTATCATTCGAAGAACGGTTATTTTGTCAGCTCGGGATCAGGCGCATGGTGTGAAATCAAGGGCAGAACGAACAATCATTGAAAACAGTATCATTGCGTCCCTAGAGGGAATTGATAGTCGTTTGATCGATATCCCGGATGGTGGCCGCGCCTATATTCTTGATAATTTGCTTGTTGAAGGGCCGAATACGGCTAACTGGCAAATAGCCTCTTTTGGCGTAGAAGGTCAGCCTTATCGATTGAATTCACTGCGGATGGAAAACAATATGATTATCACGGACCGCAGAGGGGGCTCTGATCTGATTTTGGTGCATGCGTCAATGCCAACACCTATTATTACAAAGAATATCATTGTAGGAAATATCCGGTATGATTGGGGTGGGGGAAATTATTTCTTTGATAGCCGCGCGGAATTAAACTTGCCGCCTGCGCCTGAGCTTCCAAAATGGGATCCAAAGAAAAAATAACTGTGGTTTACCAATAGTTCTTGAATGTGCCGGGCCTTGAAAAATCTGCAATTCTCACCATATCTGCTGGAGCGGGGAGAATAAAAATGACAGATTTTCATCAAACAAAAACAGCTGATGGTAACGCAGTTAAATTGGTTTATATCTTGAACCTTCTTGGTTGGTTTACTGGCATTACATGGGTTCTTGGTTTAATCATTGCTCATCTTAAAGTTGGTGATGCAACCGGTGCCGAGCGTAGCCACTTAATCTATCAAATTCGTACCTACTGGACAGAACTTATTCTTGCAGTTATCGGGTTTATTACCATGTTCATCCTGATTGGTTTTGCGATTTGGGGGCTATTACTGATCTGGTCACTTGCTAGAAATATAACGGGCTTACTGCTCGCAATCGACGGATATGGCGTTGGTAATCCACGATCATGGGGAATTGCGATCAAAGATCGTTAAGCCATTATTTCCTCGATAATCTCTTTGGCAGAAACACCATTTTCACGAATGCTTGTTAAGGTTTCTGCCTTATCACGTTTCGCAAATCTTTTACCATCACTATCCAACAAGAGTGGATGATGACGATAGATAGGTTGTGGCAAATTCAATAGCTTTTGCAGTACCACGTGAATATGTGTTGCATGGAACAGATCTTCGCCGCGCACCACATGGGTAATGCCCTGTAAGGCGTCATCTACGGTGACAGAGAGATGATAGCTTGTTGGTGTATCTTTGCGGCTCAGGACAATATCACCGAGTAGTTCTGGTTTGGCCACTTGCAGGCCGTGTAATTCATCTTCCCAAATGATTGGCTTCTCTATCATTGTGAGCGCTTTATCTAGGTCAAGCCGCCATGCATGAGGTTCGCCGTTTTTAACCCGTTCAGCACTCTCCGTCTCTGGTATGTTTTTGCAGATACCGGGATAAACCGGTCCTTCGGGTCCGTGGGGAGCATGTCCTGAACGCATAATTTCGTTTTGAATATCTCTACGGGTACAGAAACATGGATATATAAGTCCCCGCTTTCTTAATTGTTCAAGGATATCCTGATAATCCTCCAAATGCTGGCTTTGTATTCGAACAGGATTTTCCCAATGTATCCCAAGCCAACTTAAATCCTTATATATGGCCTTGATAAAATCGGGTTTGCATCTGGTTGTATCAATATCTTCAATTCTTAAAATAAATCGACCCCCACGGTTTTTTGCATACTCGTAAGCTTTCAAAGCAGAATAGGCATGCCCTTTATGCAACAGGCCCGTCGGACTAGGAGCGAAACGGGTTACAACGTCATTTTCAAGAGTTTCTTTGGTCGTCATAAACTTATGAATAGAATCCTCAAATACGAATGAAAAGCGATTAGTTAAATAAGGAAAAAATAGTTTTCCCGACACAAGATAAAGTCTTGTCACATGCGTGTAACACTGTATCTTGATATTGAGCGTGTCGGACAAGGCCGACGGGAGGCGTTGGCCTTGCTCCGCATTTCGACGGAGGGAGGACATCTATGGGTGTGCACTTTGCGCCTCAATCACCATCATTGGAAGCGTCACCAGCGCTTATTTTAAATGCTGACTACAGACCATTAAGCTATTATCCACTAAGTATCTGGAACTGGCAAACAGCCCTGAAAGCTGTGTTTTTAGAGCGTGTTGATATTATTGCGGAATATGACCGTGAAGTACACTCGCCAACAACAGCACTCAAATTACCAAGCGTTATCGCCCTTAAGAAATACGTAAAACAGCCAACGTACCCTGCCTTCACCAGGTTTAACCTGTTCTTGCGGGATAAGTTTTCGTGCCAATATTGTGGGGCGAAGGGGGAATTGACGTTTGATCACGTTATACCGCGCGCGTATGGGGGACGTACAAACTGGGATAATATTTCTGCGGCTTGTGTACCCTGTAATCTTAAGAAGGGAGGGCGAACGCCGGATGAAGCGAACATGCACCTCCTTCAAAAACCATATAAACCGACAAACCATCAACTGCATGCGATTGGCCGCGTTTTCCCTCCGAACTATCTCCATGAAAGTTGGCGGGATTATTTGTATTGGGATAGTGAATTGGAAGGTTGATATGAAGAAATTTACCAAGGTCGTCGCTAGGGTTTTCACTCTGGTTTGTTTGGCGGTTGGACTGAGCGCCTCTGTTACGGCAGATGACTGCCCTCCATCTGAGGTTTCGCTCGATCATGTGATCTGGGCTGTGCCCGATTTGGATGAATATGCAGTAAAATTCGAAGAGAAAACAGGCATTAAGCCAGTGTATGGCGGTGAGCACACAAACGGTGTTACAGCCAATTACCTAGTTGCATTGGGCGATTGCATTTATCTAGAAATTGTTGGCCCCAAACAAGGCGTTGACTTAAGCGCATTTGGCGAAGCTGCTGAAAAATACAGAAAAACATCTATTATTGGATTTGCTTTTGGTGTTCAGGACATGACGAAAGCAAGAAAGACTTTCGCGGAGCGTGGGATAGTAACAGGTGATCCTCGCGAGGGTGGGCGCAATAAGCCAGATGGTGCTTATGTCGGTTGGAAGACCACAAATTTTCCAGCTTCTAACTTCGGCGATAATAATCTTGTTTTCGCAATCGAATGGCGGACAAAACCGCATCCTGCCAGCACATCCCCAAAAGGGCTAAGAATAGTGAAATTGTTGGTTCAGGGTATAAGTGCCCCGGGGCTGGATGGTATCGTTAATCAATATGCAATGCCAATTGAGTTGACGCAGGGGCCACGCGTGCGGTTTGCGCTGCAAGTTGCAACGCCGAAAGGTATTGTAACCTTGGATTAAATCTTTTTGGAAATGGCAATTGCTGCACGGCATCCCGCTTTGATCAAGCCTGACAGAACAGGGTAGCCCGGCGCTTCTTCTGCGCCGTGCTTGAGAGCTATTTCCCGGTGTTCAACTTCTTCTGCCTGAAAGTCTTCGATAATGGCTTCAAGTTCAGGGTCAGCGCCGTTTAATTTGTCGCGCTGTTCTTGATAATGCTCGTCAATAACTTCTTCAACGGCGGCAGTACATGCCATTGCGGCCTTTTCACCGAGAAGCGCCGTTCCTGCACCCAATGCAAAACCAGCAACCTCCCATAAAGGTGCCATGATGGTCGGGCGAACACCGCGTTCTGCGATTAATTTGTTAAAACGGGCTAAATGAACCTTTTCCTGTTCGTGCATATGGCGAAGCAACCCTGCTTTGGAATGCTTGTCGCCCATAATAGCGCGCTGGCCAGCGTATATACGAACGGCACCAAATTCACCTGCATGATCAACCCGCACCATGCTCTTAATCTCATCTTCAAGAGGAGTGTCCCCTGGTAATGGATTTGCAGGTGTTTGTTTACTGGTAACCGGCTTATGCTCAGACATACTTTATCCTTTAAGCGACTTTTGGGTAGCAAACCCCGTCAAAATGGTCATGGTAGTCGCAATTAGGAAATTATAGCCCGCCATAGAAATACCCGCAAGGGACCATGGCACTTCGTCGCAGCGTACAAGCGGCGCGCTCATAATTGCACTTAATGCATCCTCAACATTGCCTGATGCCAGTGCACCAACCCCTGTGCATGTATCTGGACCGGGCCACCATTTATACTCAACACCAGCATGATACCCGGCAACGCCAGCATCAACCGCAAACAAAAGGGTAAGGAAACTTAGGATCAATGTAGGTTTTAGTTTCAAAACATGCCCCAAAATGCCGATGATGATGATCGCCATATACGGATAGCGCTGTGTCC